>NZ_JBHZAH010000136.1:0-12050 GCF_042754225.1 Rhodococcus sp. NPDC059234 | reverse complement strand
GACCGGGGCCTGTCGGGCGCATTCGGTCGAGCGTCAGGCGCTGACGAGCTCGCCGCTGGCCGACACGAGACCGGCGACGACCGCCGCGACCTGGCCGGCGACCTCGGCGTTGTCGCTGGGGTGGCCCTCGCCGAACTTCTCGAAGGTCGCGCCGATGGACAGCGAGACGTCCTCGAGCACCTTGCCGCCCGCGACGCCGACGGCCTTGCGGGTGTCCTCGTGCGCCCACTTCGCGGCGTTGCCGCTCGGGGAGGCGCTGATCACGGCGACCGGCTTGTCCTTGACGGCGCCGACGCCGTAGGGGCGCGAGATCCAGTCGATCGCGTTCTTGAGAACGGCGGGGATGGTGCCGTTGTACTCGGGGGTGACCAGCAGCAGGGCGTCGGCCTCGGCCGCGGCGGCGCGCAGCGCGTCCACCGAGGCGATGGTGCCCGCGACGTCGATGTCCTCGTTGTAGAAGGGCACCTCGGCGAGGCCCTCGTACACGGTCACCTCGACGCCCTCGGGCGCGGTGCGGGCAGCGGTCTCGGCGAGCTGGCGGTTGACGGAGCCGGCGCGCAGGCTGCCGACGAGGGCGAGAACTCGGGTCTGTGACATGGGGGCTGACTTCCTTCGGGTGGTCGCAAACGATTGATGACCGTTGTGGGCTGGACTAGGTATAGCAAGACAACCGGACCGCGGTCCACTTGTATTCCGGCCGGGGTACCATTCCGAACGTGCAGCCCACCGAAGTCCCCATGGCGCAGCCCCACGAGGCCGAACGCTGCGACGCCGCACGCAACCGGGCGTTGCTGCTGGATGCGGCCGCACTGCTCGTCGCCGATCGCGGCGCCGATGCGGTCACGATGGACGCCGTCGCGGCGAAGGCCGGTGTGGGCAAGGGCACAGTCTTCCGTCGATTCGGCAGCCGGTCCGGACTGATGCAGGCCCTGCTCGACCACACCGAGACCGAGCTCCAACAGGCCTTCATGTTCGGCCCGCCGCCGCTCGGTCCCGGTGCCGATCCGGTCGACCGGCTCGTCGCCTACGGCCGCGCCCGACTGTCGATGGTCGAAGTCCAGGGCGACGTCCTGCGCGCGGTGGAGACCGCGCCCGAACTCCGGTTCGGCGGGCCCGCCCGCAACGTCGGCCTGACCCACACCGTCACACTGCTGAGCGCCGCAGGCACCCCCGGCGATCTCCGACTCCTCGCGACGAGCCTGCTCGCACCCCTCGAGGCGGGCCTGGTGCTGCACCAGGTCCGTAACCTGCACATCCCGATCGACCGCATCGCCGACAGCTGGGAAGACCTGGTGCGCCGCGTCACGCGCAAGCCCTGACTTCACTAGGCTCCGCGAATGCGCATACTCCGAGTAGTCGCTCCCACCCTGTTGGCCGTCGCGGCCCTCACCGCCTGCTCGAACGGCCAGACCCCGGCGTCATCGCCGCCCCAGGTCGGACTGCTGGACCGGACCTTCGTCTCGACCGCCGTCGAGGGCCCGCCCATCCCCGGTGGCGGACCGCTGACCGTCGAGTTCCCCGCACCCGACCGGATCTCCGCGACCGCCGGCTGCAACCGCGCCTCGGGTACCGCGGACCTGAGCGACGGCAAGCTCACCACCGGACCGCTGGCCACCACGATGATGGCGTGCGTCGGCGACAGGGCCGGCGCCGACGCGTGGATGACGGGGTTCCTGGAGTCGACCCCCGCCTGGACCCTGACCGGCGACACCCTGACCCTGCGCTCCGATTCGACCACCGTCACCCTGCTCGACAAGAAGGTCGCGCAGCCGGACCGCCCGCTCGTCGGCACCACCTGGGTGGTCGACACCATCATCGACCCGAACGCCGTCACGACCTCCGCGGCGCTCGAACAGTCAACTCCCACACTGACTGTCGCAGCCGACGGGACCGTGAGCGGCTCGACCGGCTGCAACAGATTCACCGGTACCGCGGAGGTCTCCGGCGACACGGTGACCTTCGGACCGCTGGCCACCACGAGGATGGCGTGCCCGGAGGACGTCGCCCAGGTGGAACGGGCGGTGCTCGCGGTTCTCGACGGACCGACAACCGCGACCATCGATTCCGACAGGCTGCGGCTGATGCGAGCCGACGGTCACGGACTGGGACTGCACGCCCAGTAGCCGTCGTCAGCAGTGCGCGGCGAGCCAGGCCCCGAGGACTCGCGCGCTGGCGTCCACCACGGTGGGCCAGTCCAGCGCCGAGTCGTCGGCACGGTCGCTGACGTGCTTGACGATCCGGCACGCCGCACCCATCCGCTCGCACGCCGCGGCGATCGCAAACCCCTCCATGTCCACCAGGTCGGCCCTGGCCGCGAGATCGGCGCGGACCACCGGGTCGGTGACGAACATGTCCCCCGTGGCGAGCACCGACCCGTCGCCGCCGTCGATCGAGATCCGGTCCCGCACCGGGTAACCGAGCGACCCGAGCACCTCCGCGCTGATGTCGTGGTTGAGCACCGCGGACGGCACGAACAGGCCCGAATGGTGATCGTGCAGCGCGCCCGCGGTCCCGATGTTCACCACCCGCGGCCGACCGCCCTCCGGGTACCGGCCGAGCGCCTCGGCGACCGCGACCGCCGCGTCCACCTTGCCGATTCCGGTGACCAGCACCTCGAAACCGGAGGGAACGTGTGCGGACTCCGCGGCGGTGGCGGACACGACGAGAATCTGCTCGGTGGTCACCCACAGGACTCTATAGAGTGGCCCGCATGGCCACTCTGCGCGCTCGTATCCTGCAGGAACTCGGCGCGAAGCCGACCATCGATCCGGCGTCCGAGGTGCGCGCCCGGGTGCAGTTCCTCAAGGACTACCTGCGGTCCACCCCGGCGAAGGGCTTCGTCCTCGGCATCAGCGGTGGCCAGGACAGCACCCTCGCGGGCAGGCTGGCCCAGCTCGCCGTCACCGAACTGCGAGCCGAGGGCCACGAGGCCGAGTTCGTCGCCGTCCGGCTGCCCTACGGGGTGCAGGCAGACGAGCACGACGCGCAGGTCTCGCTGAAGTTCATCGAGCCGGACCGCTCGGTGGTGGTGAACGTCAAGCCCAGCACCGACGCGGCCGCCACCGAGAGCGCCGAAGGCATCGCCGAGGTCATCGGACACAACGGTGGACTGCGAGACTTCGTGCGCGGCAACATCAAGGCCCGTGAACGCATGGTGATCCAGTACGCGATCGCCGGTCAGCTCGGCCACCTGGTCATCGGGACCGACCACGCCGCCGAGGCGATCACCGGGTTCTTCACCAAGTTCGGTGACGGCGGTGTGGACCTGACCCCGCTGACCGGGCTGTCCAAGCGGCAGGGTGCGGCGCTGCTCGCCCATCTCGGGGCGCCCGACAGCACGTGGTCCAAGGTCCCGACCGCCGACCTCGAGGACGACCGGCCCGCCCTGCCGGACGAGGAGGCGCTCGGCCTGCGTTACTCGGAGATCGACGACTACCTCGAGGGCCGCGAGGTCACCGAGGCGGTCGCCACCAGGCTCGAGGGCATGTTCCTGGCCACCCGGCACAAGCGCACGGTGCCGGTGACCCCGCTCGACGACTGGTGGAAGTGACGCGATGAGCACCGTCCTGGTCGCGGGCGGTACGGGCACCGCGGGCAGTGCCGCGGTCGCCGAGCTGCAGGCCCGCGGCCACCGGGTCAGGGTGCTCAGCCGGCGTGCGCCGTCGACCACGGTCGCCGGCCTCGAGCACTCTCCCGGCGACCTGCTCACCGGGGAGGGTCTGAGCGCGGCACTCGACGGGGTGGACGTGCTCGTGTCCGCGGTCAACGGTCAGACCCGCAAGACCCGGGCCGTCTTCACCGACGGCGCCCGGAACCTGACCCGGGCCGCCGAGGCCGCGGGGGTGCGGCGCGCCGTGCTGCTGTCGATCGTCGGGGTCGACCAGGTCCGGTTCTCCTACTACGCGGCCATCGCCGAGCAGGAACGGATCTACACCGCGTCCGGGCTGGACACGACGATCGTGCGGGCCACCCAGTTCCACTCGCTGTTGCGGTCGATCTTCGCCACCACCGCCCGGGTCGGTGTCCTCCCCGCGATCCGCGGCGCGAGGTTCCAGCCGATCGCCCCGGCCGACGTGGGTCGCGCGCTCGCCGACGCCGCGCTCGCCGACTCCGCGGGTGACCGGGTCGAGGTCGGCGGACCGGCCGTCGCCACGATGCGTGAACTCGCCGAGACCTGGAAGGAGTCGACCGGCAGCCGTTCGCTGGTGCTCGGCGTGCCGTTGCCCGGACCGCCCGGCCGATTTCTGCGCGCCGGGATGAACCTGACTCCCGACAACCGTTGCGGCACAGTCACCTTCGACCAGTGGTTGGCCGAGAACCGATCCTGATCAGCCGCCGGCGAACGGCGGCAGCACGTCGACCCGCGCCGCCGCGGCCGCCGCGAGGTCACGGGTCAGTTCGTCGTCCTGGAGGAATGCCGCCACGCCGAGGACACGCTCCATGCCCTGGCCGTGCCGCTCCACCAGCACCGCCCGCAGGTCGCCGAGCGTTGCGTCCGCGGCCAGCGGAAACACCTCCTCGGTGCGCCCGGCGGCGTCTGCCGCCGCCGCGAAGTAACGCACCACCACGGTCCGCTCAGCCACCGATTGCCCCCATGCTGCGCCTGGGCGGCTGGAAACCCGCCGAGTCGATGCCGTGTCCGGCCCACTTGTTCCACATCGCCCCGCGCCACAGCCCGGCCAGGTCCTCGTCGGTGGCCCCCGCACGCATCGCGCCGCGCAGGTCGACCTCCTCGTCGCTGAACAGGCAGGACCGCACCGTGCCCTCGGCGGTGAGCCGCGTCCGGTCGCAGTCCGCGCAGAAGTTCCTGGTCACCGAGGCGATGATCCCGACCGTCGCCGGTCCGCCGTCCACCAGCCACTCCTCGGCAGGCGCCGACGGGTCCTCGCGCCCGATCTCGGCGAGCTCGAACCGCTCCCCCAGCACCGCCAGCAATCGCTGCGCGTCGACCATCGAGGATCGGTCCCAGGTGTGGTCCGCATCGAGGGGCATCTCCTCGATGAAGCGGAGACGGACCCCCTCCTGGAGGCACCACGCGAGCAGATCGGCTGCGCCGCTCAGCGTTTCGGGCATCAACACGGCGTTCACCTTGAGCGGGGCCAGACCCGCCTTCGCCGCCGCGCGAATTCCGGCCAGCACCGACGGCAGACGGTCCCGGCGAGTGAGCTCGGCGAAGTGCGCACGGTCGATCGAATCGAGCGAGATGTTCACCCTCGTCAGGCCCGCATCCACCAGTCGCTGCGCGCGGTGCTCGAGACCCACCGCGTTCGTGGTCATCGACAGCGGGGTGCCGGGGACCGCGCGGGCGCAGCCGTCCACGATGTCCTCGAGGTCGCGGCGCATCAGCGGTTCGCCGCCGGTGAACCGGATCTGGTCCACACCCAGGTCCTCGACCGCGATCCGCACCAGGCGCACGATCTCGTCCGTGCTCAGGAGCCGGCTCTGCGGAATGGCCGGCAGGCCCTCGGCGGGCATGCAGTAGGTGCACCGCAGCGAGCACTTCTCGGTGATCGACACCCGCAGGTCCTTCGCCACCCGCCCGAACCGGTCGATCAGGCCCGACACGTCGGGCCGGTCGGAAATGGATGAAACGGACGAACGCACGCGCGGCAAGCCCATCTGCACCGGACGAACGGTTGCAGTCATCGGCTCACCTGCACTGTCACCCCACCAGTATGCCGTCCGGAGGCTCCGCCGTGCGCTTCGAGACCCACCGATGCGGACACCCGAACCCTGCCTAGGATATGGACCCATGCCGCAGAGGACGCGATGACCAGCAGATCCGTCGACGAGCACGCGCGCCGCGTTCGAGCCCTGCTCGCCCCGGCGCTCGCACACCGCACCGAGCTCGTCGCGGTCACCGCCGCGCTGGGCCGGGTCCTCGCCGGCGACGTGCACTCCCCGCTCGACCTGCCGCCGTTCCGCAACTCGCAGATGGACGGGTTCGCGGTCGCGGCGGCATCGGTGCGGACGGCGCCCGTCACGATGCCCGTGGCCGAGACGGTCGCAGCCGGGGACGCCGGTCCCGCCCACCTGCCACCGGGCACCGCGGTCCGGATCATGACCGGTGCGCCCGTTCCGGACGGCGCCGACGCGGTCGTGCCGGTCGAGGACACCGAGTCCACCACCGACGAGGTCACCGTGCGAGTCGCCCGGGGTGCGGGCGAGTACGTGCGCGACCGCGGAAGCGACGTCCATGCCGGCGACCTGCTGCTGGCGGCAGGAGCCCGGCTCACCGCGCGGCACCTGTCGATGTTCGCGGCCGTCGGCCTGGTCGAGGTGCCCGTGCTGCGTCGACCGCGGGTCGCGGTGATCACCACCGGTGCCGAGTTGGTCGAGGCCGGACGGGCGCTCGAGCCGGGGCAGATCTACGACTCGAACGGCATCGCGCTCTCGGCGAGCCTGGAAGCCAACGGCGCCGAGGTGTCCTCCGTCGACCGCAGCACCGACGACGTGGACCTGTTTCGCGAAATCCTCCACCGTGCAACCGCATCCGCCGACCTCGTGATCACATCGGGCGGGGTGTCGATGGGCGAATTCGAGGTGGTGCGCGAGGTGCTCACGCCGCTCGGCGGCTGGTTCGGACACGTGGCGATGCAGCCCGGCGGACCCCAGGGGCTGGCCGAGGTCGACGGCGTCCCGGTGCTCAACTTCCCCGGCAACCCGGTCAGCACGCTGGTCTCGTTCGAGGTGTTCGCCCGGCCGGAGCTGCGCCGAGCGGCCGGTCTCGTGCCGATCGAAGTGGAGCGGCTGCCACTCGAGGTCCCGCTGACCTCGGTGCCGGGCAAACGGCAGTTCCTGCGCGGGCGACGCCTCGCCGGAAGTGTGACACTGGAATCGGGACCGGGATCGCACCTCGTCGCGGCGCTGGCCAGGGCGGACGTGCTGATCGACGTCCCGGAGGACGTGACGGCAATGGAACCGGGAGACGATGTGCGGGTGTGGCCCCTGTGAACGACAGAAGTTCGACGACCCAGCAGAACGCGACGAGCGCGAATCTGACCCATCTGGACGGTGAGGGCCGGGCCAGGATGGTCGACGTGGGCGCCAAGGCCAGCACGGCCCGGATCGCGGTCGCGGCGGGCGAGTTGCAGACCACTGCCGAGGTGATCGGACTCGTCCGCGCCGACGACATGCCCAAGGCCGATGTGCTCGCGACCGCCCGGATCGCCGGAATCGCGGGTGCGAAGCGGACCTCGGAACTGATCCCGCTGTGTCATCAGCTGGCACTGACGTCGGTGAAGCTCGAGTTCGGCTTCACCGACACCACTGTCACCATCGAGGCGACCGCCAAGACCACCGGCCAGACCGGAGTGGAGATGGAGGCACTGACCGCCGTCGCGGTGGCGGGACTCACCCTGCACGACATGGTCAAGGCGGTCGACCCCGCGGCGAGCCTGAACGCGGTACGCCTGCTGACCAAGGCCGGCGGCAAGCACGGGAACTGGGTGCGCGGCCAGTCCGACTCCGATCGACCCGCACCCGAGTCGCAGGCACCGACCGCAGGCGAGCGCAGCGCCGTGGTGCTGGTCGCCTCGACCGGCGGCGCCGCCGGCACCCGTGAGGACACCACCGGCCCGATGCTCGCGGACTGGCTGACGGCACAGGGCTTCTCGGTTCGGGGCCCGCTGGTGTACGCGGATGCCGAGATCGCCGCCGGCCTGGCGGACGCCCTCTCCGGCGGGCCCGCGCTCGTGGTGAGCACCGGCGGAACCGGCGCCTCCCCCACCGACCAGACCCCCGAGGTCACCCGGGCGGTACTGGATCGCGAACTTCCGGGGATCGCGGAGGCGATGCGCCGCAAGGGAACCGAGAAGACGGTGCACGCCTCCCTCAGCCGCGGGCTCGCGGGCCTGGCCGGGCGGACCGTGGTGGTGAACCTGCCGGGCTCCCCCGGCGGTGTGCGCGACGGCATCTCGGTGCTCGAACCGATCCTGGATCATCTGCTGGCGCAGGTCTCGGGCGGCGGGATGCACGATGAGTGAACTCCTGGCACGTATCTCGTCCGAACCACTGGACCCGGCCGCGGTCGACACCGCGGTCGCAGGCCCCGAGCAAGGCGCCGTCGTCCTGTTCAGTGGCGTCGTCCGCAACCATGATGGCGGGCAAGCCGTTTCGGCTCTCGAATACCAGGCGCACCCGGATGCCGAGCGATTCCTGCGGCGCTGCTGCGAGGAGGTCTCCACGCAGTCGGGTCTGCCGGTGGCCGCGGTGCACCGGGTGGGTGCGCTCGTGGTTGGCGATCTCGCGCTCGTCGCCGCGGTTGCGGCGCCACACCGCGCGGAGGCCTTCGCAGCGTGCGCCCTTCTGGTGGAACGGATCAAGGCGGAGGTACCGATCTGGAAGCGCCAGCACTTCGCGGACGGCGTCACGGAGTGGGTGGGGCTGTAGGCCAGGTGTGACGCAGGCTACGCCGGAGCAGTTCCAGACTTCGGCTATGCTGGAGGTCACTTGGCGCGGACAGTTTGCGCGCCAAACGTCGTGGAACGCTTCCTCGGCGCGCAGGTCACGGCATCGAATGCCACCTTCCCGCGTGCCGACCGGTGCACCCCAGCACAAGCTCTTCTTGCGGCGATCGATTTTGCCCACCGGCAATCTCGCCACTTTTGTGCTGACTTTCACGTGCGGACCCGAGTCCGCCCGTGCGGTGCCCAGCGCAACCCGATGCCCGAAAGGCACTCCACCACAATGACGCAATCCTTCGCCGATCTCGGCGTGCGCGATCCCCTCGTCAAGGCGCTGGCCGCCAACGGGATCACCGCACCGTTCCCCATCCAGGTCGACACCCTGCCCGACACCCTCGCCGGCCGCGACGTGCTCGGCCGGGGCAAGACCGGCAGCGGCAAGACCCTGGCCTTCTCCATTCCGATGGTCGCCCGCCTGGCCGGCGACCTCGCGGGCGGCAACCGCCGCCCCGGCCGCCCGGTCGGCCTGATCCTCGCGCCGACCCGCGAGCTGGCCACCCAGATCTCCGCGACGCTCGAGCCCCTCGCGGCCGCCTACGACCTGCGTGTGACGACCATCTTCGGTGGCGTCTCCCAGCATCGTCAGGTGCAGGCACTCAAGGCCGGTGTCGACATCGTCGTCGCCTGCCCGGGTCGCCTCGAGGACCTGATGAAGCAGAAGTTCGTCTCGCTCGACGCCGTGGAGATCACGGTCCTCGACGAGGCCGATCACATGGCCGACCTCGGCTTCCTGCCGGTGGTGACGCGGATCCTGTCCGCCACCCCGGAGAACGGCCAGCGGCTGCTGTTCTCGGCCACCCTGGACAACGGGGTGGACAAGCTGGTCAAGAGGTTCCTGCACAACGAGGTGCTGCACTCGGTCGACGAGGCGAACTCCCCCGTCGCCGCGATGACCCACCACGTGTTCGACGTCTCCGGCGTCGAGGCGAAGAAGGCCCTCGTGCACAAGCTCGCGTCCGGCACCGGTCGTCGAATCCTGTTCATGCGCACCAAGCATCAGGCACGCAAGCTGGCCCGTCAGCTCACCGAGGCGGGCATCCCGTCGGTGGATCTGCACGGCAACCTCTCCCAGGCCGCACGCGACCGCAACCTGGCGGCGTTCTCCGCTGGCGAGGCGCGCGTGCTGGTCGCGACCGACGTCGCCGCACGCGGCGTGCACGTCGACGAGGTGGAGTTGGTCGTGCACGTGGACCCGCCCGCCGAACACAAGGCCTACCTGCACCGTTCGGGCCGGACGGCACGCGCGGGCAGCGCAGGCGACGTGGTGACGGTGGTACTGCCCGAGCAGCGCAAGGATCTCGCCATCCTGATGCGCAAGGCCGCCATCAAGGTGACCCCGCAGCAGGTGACCGCCGACTCCGATCCGGTCACCGCGCTCGTCGGCGAGATCGCGCCGCACGTGGTTCCCGTACCCAAGCCCGCGACCCAGCCCCAGGGCCAGGGTGGCGGCAGGCGTGGCGGCGCCGGTGGCGGCGGTCCGCGGCGCGGCGGCCAGGGCGGTGCCCGCAGCGGCGGCGGCCAGGGCGGCGGGCGCGGGCGCGGCCAGTCCGGTGCCGGAGCGGGCCGCGGAGGCGACGGCGCCGCGGCAGGCGGCGGTCGGAGCTCGGGCGGTCGCGGACGCGGACAGGGATCCGGGCAGCCGAAGGTGATGTACAGCAGCGAGACCCCCGGGTCGGGTGGCTCGCAGGGCGGCGGCAGCAACCAGCGCCGCCGGCGCGCCACGCGCCCCTAGTTTCTAGTTCTCCACCACGTAGCGGTGCACGCCGGTCATGGCCTCTGCACCGCTTTCGTGTACCTGGACGCAGCCGTCTAGGCGCGTGAGCACGTCGTCGCCGTCGAGACCGGAACCGATCAGAACCAGCTCGGTCGCCCGGGCCTGCCCGCGGCCCCAGGCGGCCGTCTCGAAGCGGATGTGCCGGCCGACGGTCTGCAGCATGTACCGCTGCGCATGGCCCGGAATGCCGAAGTACACATAGCCTTTGACGCGATACAGGCCCGGGGGCGGATCCTCGAGGAGTCGAACCAGCGCCCGCGGATCCAGCGGCCGTGCGCTGGTGAAGGTCACTGACTCGTAGTGATCGTGCAGGTGCTCGTGGCCGGCACAGTCGTGGTCGTGCTCGTCCGGTTCCGCCAGCAACTCGTCGAGGCTCAGCTGTCGCGGACCGTCGTCGACGCGGGCCACCTCGTCGAACAGCAACCGGGGGTCGACCCTGCCGTGCACCGTCGGGAGCACCGGCGACCGATCGCCCAGTCCCCCGACGCGCGCGAGCACGGCCTGCAGTTCCGCCGCCGAGATCCGGTCGGTCTTGTTGAGCACCACCAGGTCCGCCATCCGCATGTGCAGGTCGAGTTCCGGGTGGCGCGCGCGGGTGTCCTCGAACTCGGCGGCGTCGACGAGCACGACAAGTCCCCCGTACCCGATGCGAGGGTTCTCGCTGCCGAGGATCAGGCGCACCATGTTGCGGGGTTCGGCGAGGCCGCTCGCCTCGACGACGATGACGTCGATGTCCGAGCGCGGATGTGCGAGCCGGTCGAGCATCGCATCCATCTCGCTCACGTCGACCGCACAACAGAGGCACCCGTTGCTGAGCGAGACCATCGAGTCGACCTGACCGGCGACCATCATCGCGTCGATGTTGACCGAGCCGAAGTCGTTGACGACGACGCCGATCCGCACTCCGTGTCGGCCCCGGAGCAGGTGGTTGAGCAGGGTGGTCTTGCCCGAGCCGAGGAATCCGGCCACCAGGATCACCGGTATCCGCCGCTTCGCCACTGTCGCACCCTCCTCGAATCGACCACCCATCCTAGGTGGACCAGGTCAGTGTGATGCGAGCGGCAACCGGCCGCGGTCGTGTGCCTCGACACAGCCTGAGCCGAACATCGGTCCGGTCACAGCCACCGGCGAAGGTGTTGCAGCAGCCCGTGTATCTCGATGTAATTGCGCTGCGTTACAGGGCACTTCACGACGCCGTGATACGCGCACGAAATCATTGTGCACACAACACAATTCGGGGGAACACAGGATGAACACCAAGCGAATCGCAGTCTTCTTCGCTGCACTGCTGCTGATGCTCGGCCTCGGCGCGGGGCTGGCCAACGCCTCGGAGAACGTGCGGGGCATCGAGAACCAGGCGGTCGTCTCGGTCGCGGATGCGGCCACCACCGCGAAGGTCGGCGAGGTGCCGGTCTCCCCGGCCGGCTCGCCGGGCGTCGTCGGACCCGCGGCCAAGGAGGACGTCGACACCGCGGCCCAGTCGTCTGCGGGCACCGTCGTGGTGAAGGCGATCAAGGAATGCGGCCTCGGAGCCCTCGTCGGCAACACCACCGACGAACTCTCGCTCCAGAACGTCATCGTCTTCGTCAATGCGGCGGGCAAGCGACTGGCCGCGGTCGCGGGCGGGCCGGTGGCGATCATCACGGTCGCTGCCCAGGGCTGCGTGGAGCGGGTCATCGACGCGTTCGGCGGCGGCACCGGATCGCTGTCCGGCCTCGGTTCACTGGCAACGGGATCGGTGGGCGGTGGATCGACCGGCTCGCTCGCCGGCTGACTCGTCGCCGGACAGACCGAAGGCCGGGCACCTGGGG
>NZ_JBHZAH010000135.1:0-12297 GCF_042754225.1 Rhodococcus sp. NPDC059234 | reverse complement strand
GGCGAGGCCGCCCGCCTGCTCACGTCAGCCGATGCTGAACGGCTGACCCCAGAGCGTGACAGTGCTGCTCACGTTCTTGGTGTTCGCGGTGACCTTGACGTAGTTGCGGGCCTGCGCGTACCCAGCGCAACCGCTCACACCAATGGTCGAGTCGGCCCACGTGACGCTGCCGCCATTGCCCTTGAAGCCGTTGGCGCCCGAGTGCGACTCGCCGCCGAAGTCGTCGGCCTTCTCCAGGTCGAGCAGTCGGTAGTTCACGGCCTGGCCCGGTCCGATGCTCACCGAACCGGACCCCTTGGCCGACTGAGTCGTCTTGTCACCGGCGTAATTCGAACCGATACCCGACTCCGCACCGGCCTTGCCGCCGAGGGTCAGCTGGCAGCCCACCACGTAGCCCGGCTCGATTCGGCCGCCGTCGGCGTTCGGACCGATCAGCTCGACCTTCGCCGAACCGGAGACCCACACGTTGCGGTGCAACGGCGTCGCGCCCATCGAGCCCGACACGTTGGCCGACTCGCCCATGCGGGTGATCTTCACGACGGTGCCGTCGACCAGGGTCTGGGTGATGGAGCCGTCCGGCAGCGGGACGAGGGTGTCGGCGTTCGCGGCACCGACGGAGAAGAAGCCGACGGCGACGGCGGCGGCCGCACCGACGGAAGCGATCTGCAGCCCGCGACGCAGGCCGGTCTTGCTGGCGTTCATGAATTCCCTTTCAAAGGTTCAGGTTTCGGGATCGACTGGGAACTGTGCGCGATCGGCACCCGGTGGGGTGAAGATCGCGCACGGGCGGCGGAGCCGCGATCAGCCGATGGAGAAGGGCTGGCCGTACAGGGTGGTCTTGGAGTAGTTGTCGCCGACGATCTCCACCACCGTGTAGGACCGCGCCTGGGCGTAACCGCCGCAGTTCTGGATCTCGAGCTGGGTGTCCTGGAACTGCACCGCGTACTTGCCGTTCTTCTTGATGTCCTTGCCCGCCACGTTCACGAACTTCACCTGACCCGCCGACACCGGAACCGTCAGCGACCCCGACAGCGACGGACCGTTCAGATCGATGCCGCCACCGAACGAACCACCGAGGCCGGTGATGTCGACCTGGCAGCCGACGATGTAGCCGGTGCTGATCCGCGAAACCCCGTGCGTGGACGAGTTGTTCGTGCCCGGATCGTTCTTCGCGCCGTTCCACGGACCCGCCTCGCCCTCCTTCGTGATCGACGAGACGTCGGCGGTGACGGTGCCCGACACCCACGCGGTGCGGCCAGCGCCGTTGGCGGCCAGTGAGGGCGAGATCAGGGCGCTCTCGCCGGTCCGCGAGACGACGACACCAGGCGTGGACTTGGATCCGTCCGGCAGCGGCACGAAGGTGTCGGCGCTCGCGAGGCCGGTCGACACGAGGCCGATCGCGACGGCGGCAACGGCTGCGCCGCCGACGATTCGGGCACTACGACGAAGGGGGTTCTTGTCGGTGTTCATTGGTTCCTTCTCGAGGTTGGGCCGAGCACCGGCCCTGGATGGAGTTGATGTCGGAGAGAGCTCGGGCGATGCGGCTTGCGGCCGGAAGCTACGCACGACTGCGGGCCCGGGCACGCAGCCCGACGGCGGCGTCGATCACCAGGAACGCGACCAGGCTGATCCCGAGCAGGGGCACGAACCAGCCCACGACGATCGCGGCCGCGACGGAGCCGACGGCCAGGGCCGGGTGTACCTGCCGCAGGGCCCCGCGCAGCGGCGGCCTGCCGACCGCCCAGGCGGACCCGCGGGTGGGCCGGCGTCGCCACCACATGAGGTAGCCGTGCACGATGACCGTCACCAGGGCGACGGCGAGCGCGGCCAGCGCGATCTGGTTGATCAACCCGAACTGCAGGCCCATGTGCAGCTGGATTCCCCAGGACGTGAGCTTCGCCGCCAGCGGCCACTGGGCGAACCGCAGCACGTCGGTGACCTGACCCGTTGCCCCGTCGACGGCGACGGAATCGGTCGCGAACACCCAGGGCTGACGCGTCTGTGCGACCGTGAACGCGGTCGTGGGGCTCGACGGAATCGACGCCTCGACGGCGCCGTCGACACCGCTGCGCCGCGCCGTCGCCAGCACCGAGTCGATCCGGCCGACGTTCGTGCCGAGGAGATCGCCCCCGGTCGCGACCGCCGCACCGTGCCCCTCGTGCCCACCGGCTGCTCCCGCGCCCGCGGTCGAGGCGCCGAGGGACTTGTGGATCTGCGGGGTCGTCCAGTTGAGCGAGGTGCGCAGTGCGGTGACGTTTTCCCCCGCGTACTTGGACCAGGTCAGGCCCGTCGCGGAGAGGAACACCAGTGCGACCGCGATCCAGATCCCGACCACACCGTGCCAGCTCAGGGTGCGTGCACGACCGGAGGTCGAACGGTCGACGGTGAGAAGGCGCGCGTCGGAGCCGTTGCGTCGCCGGGCCTTCCGGTAGCGGTCCCACCAGAGGTAGACGCCACCGAGCGCGACCACCCACATCCAGGAGGCCGCGAGTTCGCTGTAGATCCGGCCCGGCTCGCCGAGGTGAAGGTGCCGGTGCAACTGCGAGATCCAGGTCCGCAGCGGCAGCGCGCTGCTGCTGCCGTAGACGGTGAGCTCCCCGACCGGGCTGGCAGTGGCCGGGTCGACGAAGACGGCTCGCCGCTCCGATTCCCCGAGACCGGGGTCGGTGAAGAGCACGCGGGTGGTGTCGCCGGGCTCGGCGGCCGGCCGCACGGCGGAGACGGTCAGGTCGGGGCGGACCAGCTGGGCCGCGCGGATCTGGTCCGCGACGGGCACGGCCGGTCCAGTCGAGTCGACGTGCAGGTAGTCGCGGTAGACGACCTGCTCGAGCGAGGGCGCGAGCGCGTAGAGGCCGCCGCTGACGGCGGCGATCAGGATGAACGGCGCCACCAGGATGCCGGCGTAGAAGTGCAGCCGCATCATCAGCGGCCGCACACTTCGCGGGGAGCCGGGGGGTTGTTTCGGCGGCGGAGAGGTGTCACCGAGCGAGGACTCGAGTCCCCGGTCGATTTCGGGTGCAGACATGTTCGATTCTCGATTCGTTCGGCCGTCGGCCGCATACGGACACCGCAGAGCCACTCCGGATCCCACGAGATC
Organism: Rhodococcus sp. NPDC059234; assembly: GCF_042754225.1. Taxonomy (NCBI): domain Bacteria; kingdom Bacillati; phylum Actinomycetota; class Actinomycetes; order Mycobacteriales; family Nocardiaceae; genus Rhodococcus; species Rhodococcus sp. NPDC059234. The sequence continues at coordinate 9,200 of NZ_JBHZAH010000135.1, read as the reverse complement.
CGGAGCAGGCGGCACCGCCACGCGCGCGACGGCTGGGAAGATCCGACGCCACCGAGCGCACGGTCGAGTGCGTCGGGCTGTCGGCGAAAGGCAGGGTGCATCGACCGCGGCAGGGCCAGGCCCGGCCTGCGGTGGCGATGTGAGCAGTGCGCGACACAGTTCCCGCGGCGGGACGAATCCCGTTCCGCGGGTTGGTGTGTGATCGCGTCGACTAAGCGGCGAGCGGTGGCCCGCGGGTGCCGACCCTGGCACCGACCAGCAGCCACCGAGCGAGCCTCGGGCGGTAGGCGGGCACACCGACGACGATCGGCGCGGCAACCGGGATCGCGGCGAACAGCACCGGAAGGATCCGGTGCAGCGCGGAGACGGCCGACTCGAGGCCGCGTTCGCCGGCCCGGATGAGCCCTGCCGAGACCACCACGGCGATGGCGTGCATGACGACCATGCCGGGGCTGAGCTGTAGTCCGTGTTGGTGGACGGCCCCGAGGGCCAGCGCGGTGTGGCCGACGACCTGGCCGAGGGTCAGCGCCCCGGCGAGGGCCGGCACGGTGCGGGTGGCGCGGGCCGAGGAAACGACGGCGCCGACAGCGGCACACCCCAACACCAGCAGCACCACGGAACTCTCGGTGGGGGCGGTTCCGCCGCCCATCGCGTGTGCCGCGACACTCACGGCGGCGGAGAGGGAGCCCACGAAGCCGCCGCGCATCCGCGCGGTCGCCGCCTGCCGTGTGCTCACGGGCAGAGACTACAAGGTTCTACTACGACCGTTAGTACCCGGACGGAGCGTTCACACAGAAAACTGTCGGAAGGTGCTCAGGCCGGGAACAGACCGTCGTGCTCGGTCACCTCACGCGCGGCTCGTTCACCGGAGCGGACGGCCCCGTCGACCCAACCGCACATCACCGGTGAACTCTCGGTGCCGGCCCAGTGGATGCGCCCGCAGGGCTCGCGGAGTGCGTGGCCGAACTCCGTCAGCACCCCGGTCGGTGCGTGACTGAGCATGGCGCCGCCGGAATACCGTTCGGCGCTCCAGTTCTGCTCGACGTAGTCGACTGGGGACGCGGCCCTGTGGCCGAATCGCGCGGCGAGCTCACCGAGCACGGACCTGCGGCGCTCGGCCTCGCCGAGCCGTCCCAGGTCCCGGGCGATCGGCCCCTCGACGATGACGCACATGACTCCCGGCGTGGCCGCGTTCGTGCCGGCGTCGATCGTGATGGTGGCCGCGGAGCCCGGCGCCGCGGACTGGCCGGACAGCCCGTCGGCGCGCCAGAACGGTTCGTCGTACACGGCCGCGATCTTGAAGATCGCCCCACTCGGCATCCGCTGATGCAGGAAGGATCGGTCGACGGGCAGCATCGGCTCGTACCGGATCTGGCTCGCGATCGCGAGGGGCACCGCGACGATCACGCGCCGGGCACGAACCGACATGTTCTCGGATCGGATGCTCACCCCACCCGCGTCCTGGTCGATGCGGCGCACCGGCTGCGACAGGTACACCGAGTCGCCGATCTCGGCCGCCATCGGGCGATAGACCGCGCCCATTCCCCCCACCGGCCGCGCGTCCTCCGCCGCGTCCTTGACCCCGAGGACGAAGCTGGGCCCGCCCCCGGATGCCATCTGGTAGAGGACGAACAGCATGGACACCTCGGACGCGGCGGAGGTGTAGCAGCCGGCGATCGCCGTCTCGAGCAGCTCGTGCGCCGGAGTGGACAGGACGTTGTCGTCGAGCCACTTGGCGAGGCTGATCTTGTCCCAGTCGGCGGCCTTCTTCGCCTGCCAGGGCGCGTCGAGGGGGATCGTCTTGCACATCGACCCGAGCTCGAGGAACACCGCGCCGAGGTTCGCCGCGGCCCACGGGCTCATCGTGAGCGGGATGGTTCCCTCGTAGCGGTACTGCTTGCCGCCGACGACCATCATGGCCTCGCCGTCGGTGTACTGCTTGTAGCTCGGCACGCCGAACTCGTCCATCAACGCGTAGATCCGGTCCTGGCCGGGGCCGATCCAGGCGCCGCCGCGGTCGATCCACGACCCGTCGTCGCGCACCTCCGTGAAGGTGCGCCCGCCGAGGCGGTCACGAGCCTCGAGCAGCGCCACCGAATGGCCCGACTGGGTGAGCCGCAGCGCCGCGGTCAGGCCCGCGAAACCCGCGCCCACGACGCAGTAGTCGACGTCGACATCAGCCATGAGAGTCACCCCGAGTCCGACGAGCCCACGCGCGAACTCCACCACCGGACTTCGTCGCATGCGCAGAACCTGCCGGGCGGCGGGGTCGACAAACGCCTCGCATTCATGCGTACCCGCGACGGCCGGCCGGGTCAAGGGCCCGTCCGCGCCAGAGCCGCGACAGCACCGATCCGACTCTGTGGCTGGATGTTTCACGTGAACCGCGACGCAATCCCCGGCCGCCGTACGACGCATCCACCCTCGACACCGGCCGAGGGCGGATGCGCCGGCCGCCACTACAGTTCGGACCGCACCACTTCCGCCGCCGCAACGAGGTTGCGCAGCGAGGACTCGACCTCGGCGATGCCACGGGTCTTGAGGCCGCAGTCCGGGTTCACCCAGAGCCGCTGCGCCGGAACGGCCTTCAGCGCCTCGCGCAGGGACTCGGCGATCTCCTCGATCGCGGGCACCCGCGGAGAGTGGATGTCGTAGACGCCGGGACCGATGCCGAGGTCGAAACCGACGGCGTCGAGGTCGTCGAGAACCTCCATGTGTGAGCGCGCTGCCTCGATCGACGTGACGTCGGCGTCCAGGCCGACGATCGCGTCGATGATCTCGCCGAATTCGGAGTAGCACAGGTGGGTGTGCACCTGCGTGGAATCCGCGACGCCGGAACTGGCGAGGCGGAACGCCGCGACCGACCAGTCGAGATAGACACGCTGGTCGGCGGCGCGCAGGGGCAGCAGCTCCCGCAGCGCAGGCTCGTCGATCTGCACGATCGCCGCCCCGGCGGCCTCCAGGTCGACAGCCTCGTCCCGGATCGCGAGCCCGACCTGACGGGCGGTCTCGGCCAGCGGAATGTCGTCGCGGACGAACGACCACGCCAGGATCGTCACCGGCCCTGTCAACATTCCCTTGACGGGCTTGTCCGTCAGGGACTGCGCGTAGACGGTCCAGTCCACCGTCATCGGCCGGGGCCGGGAGACGTCGCCGAACAGGATCGGCGGGCGCACGCACCGCGAACCGTAGGACTGCACCCAGCCGAACTCGGTCGCCGCGAACCCGTCGAGCTGTTCGGCGAAGTACTGGACCATGTCGTTGCGTTCCGGCTCGCCGTGCACCAGCACGTCCAAACCGAGCTTCTCCTGCAGGACAACCACATCCGCGATCTCTGCGCGCATCCGCGCGACGTACTCCTCGTGATCGATCGCACCGGAGCGCAGTGCGGCACGCGCAACTCGGATCCGGGAGGTCTGCGGGTACGACCCGATGGTCGTGGTCGGCAACAGCGGCAGCTCGAGTCGCTGTTCCTGGAGTCCACGGCGGGTCGCGGCGGGCCCGCGATCTGCGGCGACCGCCGCGAGCCTGTCCCGCACGCCTCGGTTGTGCAGCCGCGGATCGCACCGCCGGCCCGCGGCCGCCGACGCCGAGGCCGCCAGTGCGTCGGCGACGAGCGCCCGGCCCGCGGTGAGTGCCACCGACAGCGCGACCACCTCCCCGACCTTCTCCGCCCCGAACGCCAGCCAGGACCGCAACGCCGGGTCCAGCCGTTCCTCGGGCGCGAGGTCGTACGGCACATGCAACAACGAGCAGGAGGTGGACACGGCCACCGCGCCCGCGGCGCCGTTCAGGGACTCGAGCGTGGCGAGCGCGCGCTCGAGGTCGGCGCGCCAGACGTTGCGTCCGTCCACCACGCCGGCGACCACCAGCTTGTCCGCCAGCGCTGGGGCGGCGGCCAGCAGGTCGGCGGCCGATCCCGCCACCAGATCCACCGCGAGCGCCTCGATGCCGGTGCTCGCCAGCGCCGGCAGCGCAGGGCCGAGATCGCCGAAGTACGACGCGACCAGGATCGCCGGGCGCCCGGACAGCGCCGACAACTGCTCGTAGACCCGACGCGCGATCTCGATCTCGTCCGGCGTCCGATCCGCGACCAGCGCCGGCTCGTCGAGCTGCACCCACGTCGCGCCCGTTTCGGCGAGTCGGCGCAGCAGGTCCGCATAGAGCGGGACCAGCTCGTCGACGCGGTCGAGCAGAACACCCGCCCCGTCGACAGGCTTGGACAGCAGCAGGAAGGTGATCGGGCCGAGAACCACCGGACGCGCTGCGATCCCTAGTGCGAGAGCCTCTTCCAGCTCGCCCACCACCTTCGACGGGTCGAGGGCGAAGTCGACGTCGGGTCCGATCTCCGGCACGAGGTAGTGGTAGTTGGTGTCGAACCACTTGGTCATCTCCAGCGGTAGCACCTCACCGGTTCCGCGGGCTGCGGCGAAGTACCGCTCGAGCTCGTCACCGGCGTCGCGCACCCGCGACGGCAACGCGCCGAGCATCACCGCGGTGTCGAGGACGTGGTCGTAGAACGAGAAGGTGTTGACCGGGATCGAGTCCAGACCGGCGTCGCGGAGTTCCGCCCAGGTCCGGGCGCGCAACTCGCGCGCGACCGCCTCGAGGCCGGCCCGGTCGACCCGCCCGGCCCAGTAGTCCTCGACGGCACGTTTGAGTTCGCGGCGCGGGCCGATGCGGGGCGAACCCAGCACCGTCGACGAGAATCGGATGGCCTGCGGATCAGGTGTTGCAGTGGTCACGAAAGTGCTCCATGGCGTGCGTAGGTGTGGCTGCCACCGGAGGACGGGTACACCTGACGAGGCCCCGGGTCCCCCGCACGAGGGACGCCACGCACTGCCACGCTCAGGCCCACACGCCCAGTCCACGAGGCGGCAAACCGCCGGGCACGGCGTACCCGGCGCAGGCGGCAGGTCTTCGGACTCACGGGCACCGGGTTCTCACCCGACCTACTGGCCGTCGCTTCCCAGGCTGGTGCCCAGTGCTGATGACGGCGGTCGTTCCTGCATACCGCTGCGGGACAGTCCCGGATTCTCACCGGGTTCCCTCTTCGCCCCTCGGACACGCCGAGAAGCTTCGACGCCGCGCCCGACCTTCGGGACTCCTCACGGGCAGGCGCGGCGAACCAACTGCATCCACCAGACTAGCCGTTACGCTTCCTGGTTCGATTCAGCGTTCTCGAGGGCTGGAAGTAGACCCCCGCACCCGATCCGTGACCACTAATGTCGAGTGCATGAGTCTCGACATCTCCGCGACATCGGCCTGGCAGAAGTTGCGCGCGCACCACGATCAGGTCGCCGACCGGCACCTTCGTGAATTCTTCGCCGAAGACCCGGAGCGTGGACGAGAACTCACCGTCACCGCGGGTGACCTGTACATCGACTACAGCAAGCACCGGGTCGACCGCGAGACGCTGCGACTGCTGGTCGAACTGGCCCGCACCGCGGGGGTGGAGGAGCGCCGCGACGCGATGATGCGGGGCGAGCACATCAACTCCTCCGAGGACCGCGCCGTGCTCCACACCGCGTTGCGCCTGCCGGCGGACGCCACGCTGACCGTGGACGGCCAGAACGTCGTCGCCGACGTGCACGAGGTACTCGCCCGGATGGGAGCGTTCACCGACCGCCTCCGGTCCGGCGACTGGCGGGGAGCGACCGGCGAACGGATCGCCACCGTAGTCAACATCGGGATCGGTGGATCCGACCTCGGCCCGGTGATGGCGTACCGGGCGCTGCGGCACTACGCAGACGCCGGCATCGCGGCGCGGTTCGTCTCCAACATCGACCCGGCCGACCTGGTGAGCAAGCTGGCCGGGCTCGACCCGGCGACCACCCTCTTCGTCGTCGCGTCGAAGACGTTCTCGACCCTCGAAACACTCACCAACGCGACCGCAGCGCGGCGCTGGCTCACCGCCGCGCTGGGCGAGGACGCCGTCGCCAAGCACTTCGTCGCCGTGTCCACCCACGCGCAGCGGGTGGCCGACTTCGGGATCGACACCGACAACATGTTCGGCTTCTGGGACTGGGTCGGCGGGCGGTACTCGGTGGACTCCGCGATCGGACTGTCGGTGATGGCGGTGATCGGCAAGGAGGCGTTCGCGGAGTTCCTCGCCGGTTTCCACACCATCGACCGGCACTTCGCCGAGACGCCGCTCGAACGCAACGCGCCCGCCCTGCTCGGCCTGATCGGCGTCTGGTACTCGAGCTTCTTCGACGCGGATTCGCGTGCGGTGCTGCCCTATTCGAACGACCTCGGCCGGTTCGCGGCGTACCTGCAGCAGCTGACCATGGAGTCGAACGGCAAGTCGGTGCGATGCGACGGATCCCCGGTGAGCTCACCGACCGGCGAGATCTTCTGGGGCGAGCCCGGCACCAACGGCCAACACGCCTTCTACCAACTGCTGCACCAGGGCACCCGACTGGCGCCGGCCGACTTCATCGGATTCGCCGAGCCCACCGACGACCTGCCGACCGTCGACGGCACCGGCAGCATGCACGACATCCTCATGAGCAACCTGTTCGCGCAGACCAAGGTGCTGGCCTTCGGCAAGACCGCCGAGGAGATCGCGGCCGAGGGCACCGAGCCGGAACTGGTGCCGCACAAGGTGATGCCCGGAAACCGGCCGTCGACGACCATCCTCGCGCCGAAGATCACCCCGTCGGTGCTCGGCCAGCTGATCGCACTCTACGAGCATCAGGTCTTCGTCGAGGGCGTGGTGTTCGGCATCGACTCCTTCGACCAGTGGGGCGTCGAACTCGGCAAGGTGCAGGCCCTCGAACTCGAACCGGTGCTCACCGATGCCAGAGCACCTGCCCGACAGGATGATTCGTCGACCGACACGCTGGTGCGCTGGTACCGGAGCCGGCGCGGCCGGGCGGTCTGAGACCGCTCACGCGACGTGCCCGTGGGGGCACAGATTCAGCCACGCGTCGGTCGTGCGCACGCTCCCACGGCGATAGGCGACCCGGGCCGCCAGGTCGTTCTCGGTGAGCCACCGCAGCGCGGCGACGCCGCGAGCGAGCGCGGCCGTCGCGGCGGCGTAGGCCCACAGTCCGTCCTCGGCGATCACGGTCACCGTGTCGACCCCACCGTCCGCCGCGTCCCCGGTCGGCGCGGTGGCGCGGGCCGATGCCATCGTCCGGCCGGACACCACCTCCACCTGTTCCCCGCCCCCGTACGGGTACCCGCCGAGCCCGACCTGCCAGCCTCCGATCGGGCAGTGCCCGGAGGTCGCGACGATGTCGTCGACGCGGACCATCACGCCGCATTCGAGGTTGTCGGCGGCGACCCGGGCCACCCGGTGCGCGGTGCCCGCCTTGGCGGTCCCGGTGATGTCGAGAAACACCCCGAACGGCGCGAACACGGTGTCCCCGTCCAGTCGCACGTCCGTGAACTCCGGCGTGGGGTGGGAGGTCGGGACCAGGCCGGCCTCCAGCGACAGCGGCGACACCGCGCCCGCGGTCATCCTGGCCGCCCACAGCGCCGACCGGATCAGCTCGGTCAGGCGCGGGCTGACCCTGATCGGCGTGCCCTGTGCCAGATTGACCGCGTGGATCTCGGCGTCCCCGCGCGTGAGGTCGCACGCGGACTGCACGTCAGACAGGGTGGCCGACACCATCTCCGCCGCAGCGGTGAGCGCCGCCCATTCGGTGACGCGCACCTCGACCTCACTCCCCCAGGTGCTCCATTGCGTGCTCGGGACCATGATCGTGCTCCACGGAAATCGGGCGCTGATGCGGATCAGCTGGTGTTGAACTTCCAGTATGCGCCCCCATCCTGTGGGTGGCCTGAGCGATTTTCCTCGGGGTAGCGTCAGCCGCATGAGCGTGCGCACCGAACGAAACGGGCCCGTGACCACCGTCGTTCTCCACCGGCCCGAAGTCCGCAACGCCGTGGACGGCCCGACCGCCGCGGCCCTCGCCGAGGCCTTCACCGCCTTCGATGCGGACCCCGATGCCGCGATCGCGGTGCTCTGGGGCGAGGGCGGCACCTTCTGCGCCGGAGCCGACCTCAAGGGGCTCGGCACCGACCGCTCGAACCGGCTCGACCCGGACGGTGACGGCCCGATGGGGCCCACCCGGATGCGACTGTCCAAGCCGGTGATCGCCGCGATCTCCGGGCACGCGGTGGCCGGCGGCCTCGAACTGGCCGTGTGGTGCGATCTGCGCGTCGCCGAGGAGGACGCGGTGCTGGGTGTGTTCTGCCGTCGGTGGGGGGTGCCCCTGATCGACGGCGGCACGGTCCGCCTGCCGCGGCTGATCGGCAGCAGCAGGGCGATGGACCTGGTACTCACGGGCCGGCCGGTGGACGCCGCGGAGGCGCTGGCGATGGGCCTGGTCAACCGCGTGGTGCCGACCGGTGCGGCACGCGCGGAGGCCGAGGCACTGGCGCTGCAGCTGGCCGCCTTCCCCCAGACGTGCCTGCGCCAGGACCGGCTCTCGCTGCTCGAGCAGGAGGGCCTGGACGAGCAGGACGCGCTGCGCCGGGAGTTCGAGCACGGCCTGCTGTCCGTGCAGTCCGACGCCCTCGCGGGCGCAGCCCGCTTCGAGGCAGGCGAGGGCAGGCACGGGAGCTTCGGCTGAACACCCGGCCGGACCGCCTCTCGGTGGTCGACGAGATGTTCCTGCGCACCCACCACGGCTTCGGGACGCCGGTGGTCATGCAGGGCCTGTGGCGCACCGCCGAGCGCGTGGAGGCCGACACCCTCGCACGGGTGTATCGGCTTCTCGCCGCGGGATCCTTGGGCCGCACCGTGATTCGTCCTCGGATTCCGGGTGCCCGGCCGCGTTGGCGGCCCGGCGCCACGCCGTGGCCGCTGGACTACCCGACCGGCGCGATCGCCGCCGACGCCGTGGTCGCATGGGCGGACCGGGTGGCCGGCTACCCGGTCGATCCCGAGGCCGGTGCGGGGTGGCGGCTGGCCGCCGCCCGAATCGAGGGGGACGGCACGGTGATCTCGCTGGTGTGTTCACACGTGCTCGCCGATGCCCGCGGTCTGGCCCGGGTGCTGGCCGACGCGATGTCCGGGTCCGCGACTGCCCCACCCCCGGCGCCGGCGCACCCGGCACGGGCGGACCTGGCCGACGCGGTCCGGATGTACGGCTCGGTGGGCGCGCGGACCGTGCGCGCGGTGGCGGGGCTGGTGCGCCACCCCTCCCGGATCGCGACGCTGTCGCCCGTGCGCGCAATTCACCCCG
>NZ_JBHZAH010000134.1:0-12387 GCF_042754225.1 Rhodococcus sp. NPDC059234 | reverse complement strand
GGACAAGCGGCGGGCCGCCACGGTCGCCGCGATCGCGGCGACCTGTGCGCCCGCCGGGATCACCGTGCAGGACGCGGGGACGCCGGGGTTCCTGCCGAGTGGGCTGGCCACCGGCCAGGTGGACGCGATACTCGGGGGGACGGCATCCGCGCAGGGGTCTGCAGGCGCCGACTCGCAGATCCCGCCCGTCTATTCGCTGGCTGCGGGCAACGGAACGAATTACGGCCAGTACCACAACAATCGGGTCACCGAGATCGCCGACCAGCTGGCGGTCGACACCGCGCAGGGCAGCCGGCTGAACCTCTCCACCGAGGCCGAGAACATCCTGTGGGCGGAGATGCCGTCGATTCCCCTGTTCAACGAGCCGCGCACCACCGCCATCGCGAAGGGCATGCACGCGGCGGTGCCGAACCTGTCGGTCTCGGGCGCGGGCTGGAACATGGACAGGTGGATACTGCTCCGGTGAACACCGACAGTTCGACCCGCGCCGCCGCCGACCTCACCCGCCTGACCCGGTGGGTCGACGACTTCCCCGAACCCGGGGTGCAGTTCGCGGACGTGACGCCGGTGTTCGCGGATGCGAACGCATTTCGTGACATCGTCGATGCCCTCGCGTCGGTCGGGGCGGGTGCCGATCTGGTCGCGGGCATCGATGCTCGCGGGTTCCTGCTCGGCGCCGGGGTCGCGCTCGAACTCGGCGCCGGCGTCCTCGCGGTGCGCAAGGCAGGCAAGCTGCCGCCGCCGGTGCTCGGGCGCGAGTACTCGCTCGAGTACGGCACCGCGCGGCTCGAGATCCCCGCGGACGGCCTCGACCTGCGCGGGCGCAGGGTGCTGGTGATCGACGACGTGCTCGCGACCGGTGGAACCCTCGGTGCCGCCGCGGAACTGCTCGCCGATGCGGGTGCGGAGGTGCTCGGGGTGGCGGTGGTACTCGAGATCGAGGTGCTCGGCGGCCGGGACCGGCTGACGAAGCACCCGGTGACGTCCCTGCTGCGGGTCTGAGGACTAAAGTTGTGACCGGCGACGTTCTCGCTGGTTGTGCACGAGGTCGCGGCGGGCGGTTACGCGCGACAGGCGGTACCCATTTCGATTCGGCGGGAGGTGACGTCAGATGACCCAGAACCTCGACAGGTCGCGGTCCGGAAGCGGTGAGACGAAGCCACCGGCGGAGGGCGCGGCGCCTCCGGTGCCCACCTCGGCGTCACGACGGGTTCGCGCGCGCCTGGCGCGCCGGATCACCGCGCAACGCAACGCGACCATCAAACCGGTGCTCGAGCCGCTGGTCAGCCTGCATCGGGAGTTGTACCCGAAGGCGAACCTGGCGGTGCTGCAGCGCGCCTACGATGTCGCGGAGGAGCGCCACGCCAGTCAGAAGCGCAAGTCCGGTGATCCGTACATCACCCATCCACTGGCCGTGGCGAACATCCTCGCCGAGCTGGGCATGGACACCACGACGCTGGTCGCGGCGCTGTTGCACGACACCGTCGAGGACACCGGCTACAGCCTCGAACAGCTCACCGAGGAATTCGGCGAGGAGGTGGCCCACCTCGTCGACGGCGTGACGAAGCTGGACAAGGTGGTGCTCGGCACCGCCGCCGAGGGCGAGACCATCCGCAAGATGATCATCGCCATGGCCCGCGACCCCCGGGTGCTGGTGATCAAGGTTGCCGACCGGCTGCACAACATGCGCACCATGCGCTTCCTGCCTCCGGAGAAGCAGGCGCGCAAGGCCAAGGAAACGCTGGAAGTGATTGCGCCGCTGGCGCATCGACTGGGTATGGCCACGGTCAAGTGGGAACTCGAGGACCTCTCCTTCGCGATCCTGCATCCGAAGAAGTACGAGGAGATCGTCCGGCTGGTCGCCGATCGCGCGCCGTCCCGCGACACGTACCTGGCGAAGGTGCGGGCCGAGATCAACGCGACCCTCGCCGCGTCCCGGATCAGCGCGGCCGTCGAGGGCAGGCCCAAGCACTACTGGTCGATCTACCAGAAGATGATCGTCAAGGGCCGCGACTTCGACGACATCCACGACCTGGTGGGCGTGCGGATCCTCTGCGACGAGATCCGCGACTGTTACGCCGCGGTCGGCGTCGTGCACTCGCTGTGGCAGCCGATGGCGGGTCGGTTCAAGGACTACATCGCGCAGCCGCGGTACGGGGTGTACCAGTCGCTGCACACCACCGTCGTCGGTCCCGAGGGCAAGCCGCTCGAGGTGCAGATCCGCACCCGCGACATGCACCGGACCGCCGAGTTCGGCATCGCCGCGCACTGGCGGTACAAGGAAACCAAGGGCAAGCACTCCGGTGACGCCGCCGAGGTCGACGACATGGCGTGGATGCGCCAGCTGCTCGACTGGCAGCGGGAGGCGGCGGATCCGGGGGAGTTCCTCGAGTCGTTGCGCTACGACCTGGCGGTCAAGGAGATCTTCGTCTTCACCCCGAAGGGCGACGTGGTGACGCTGCCCGCCGGATCGACGCCGGTGGACTTCGCGTACGCCGTCCACACCGAGGTGGGGCACCGGTGCATCGGTGCCCGCGTCAACGGCAGGCTGGTCGCGCTCGAGCGGACGCTCGAGAACGGCGAGGTGGTGGAGGTGTTCACCTCCAAGGCGCAGACCGCCGGTCCGAGCCGGGACTGGCAGGGCTTCGTGGTGTCGCCGCGGGCCAAGGCGAAGATCCGGCAGTGGTTCGCGAAGGAACGTCGCGAGGAGGCCCTCGAGTCCGGGAAGGACGCGATCGCCAAGGAGGTCCGCCGCGGCGGGTTGCCGCTCCAGCGCCTGATGAACGCGGAGTCGATGTCCGCGATCGCGCACGAGCTCCGCTACGTGGACGTCTCGGCGCTGTACACGGCGGTGGGCGAGCACAACGTCTCCGCGCAGCACGTGGTGCAGCGACTGGTCGCGCACCTCGGTGGCGTCGGCGACGTCGAGGAGGAGCTGGCCGAGCGGTCGACCCCGTCGAACATCCCGACCCGGCCGCGCCGGACCACGGACTCGGGCGTGCTGGTGCCGGGCGCGGAGGGCACGGTGGCGAAGTTGGCGAAGTGCTGCACGCCGGTGCCGGGCGACGAGATCATGGGCTTCGTGACCCGCGGCGGCGCGGTGAGCGTGCACCGCACCGACTGCACGAACGCCGGTTCGCTGCGCGAGCAGGAGGAACGGATCATCGAGGTGCAGTGGGCGCCGTCCGCGTCCTCGGTGTTCCTGGTCGCGATCCAGATCGAGGCGCTCGACCGGCACCGGCTGCTCTCGGACGTCACGAAGGCGCTCGCGGACGAGAAGGTGAACATCCTCTCGGCGTCGGTCACCACGTCCGGTGACCGGGTCGCGATCAGTCGGTTCACCTTCGAGATGGGTGACCCGAAGCATCTCGGCCACGTGCTCAACGTGGTCCGCAATGTCGAGGGCGTGTACGACGTGTACCGCGTCACCAGCGCCGCCTAGGCGCCGACGCGCCTGAACCCTGGCGCCCCCCCCTGGACGAAGTCCTTGGGGGAGGGGGCCGTCCTTGCCGATTCTCTTCGAGATCAGTCGGGTGGCGCGGCCGCCGTCGAGGGGATTGCCCTCATGGTGGTCGCTCCGGCGAGCTGCCACGCGCCCACCGACGGTGGGGCGGTGAGCATCTCGACGCGCGGCACTTCCGGCTACCAGTACTGATGCCGCTTTCCGTCGGTGTCGCCGACGAAGATGACCGCGTCGGCGCCGTCCAACTCTGCCGGGTCGAGCGGGATGTGGCCGGGCAGGATCGGCTCGCCCGCACCGATCGAAGGGGGAAGTGCGTCGCGGAGCGCCTGTGCGGGGAACAGCGCGCGGCGGGTGGTCGCGTCGGCCAGCACACCCTGGAGGGTGTCCGGATCACTGTCGGGGTTGGCGTCGGTTGCCAGGAACGCGTACCGCCCGCCGAGGGTGAGCCCGACGAGTGCCCCGGCGCTGCACCAGTTCACGTCGCCGCCTGCGACGGTCGTCCGAGGCTGCGCGCGCTGCAGGTGCACGTTGTGCGCGAACACCAGGCTCGGCCCGCGGCGCTGCTCCTGGGCGACGATCGCGCGCAGGTTCTCGGCCATCATCTCGGCGCGCAGGCTGAGCAGGGTGGCGATGCGATCGGACGCCGCACCGGCCATGGCCGCGTGATAGCGCAGTAGGCCCTGGGCGGTGCGTGCGTGTGCGACGGCGTGGTCGTAGCCGGTCGCGTCGGCGGAGTGCAGGCCGGGTGCCGCACGGTGCAGGGCGCTGGCGAGGTCGTCCGCGACGATGCGCAGGGCGCGAGCGCGATCGGAGCCGCCGATGGACGCTGCCGGGTCGTACATGGCCGCCTCGTTCGTCCAGTCCGTGTCGTCGCCGAGCAGCGCGTCGAGGTCGCGGACCGACTCGGGTCGCAGCGCAGCGGGCAGGTACTCGCTGACCGAGCGCAGAGCGCACCGCGGGCTGGGCGCGCCGGATTGCTCCACCGGCGCGTCGAAGCCGTGGAAGCGAATTCGATCCCGCGGCGCGAGGCCGGCGTTGTGGGCGCGCAGCCATTCGACGAGTTCGCGGTTGCCCGGCACGGCGCCGAACCCGTGGCTGAACCCGGTCGCGAGCACCTCGTCGACATCCGCCGTAGCCCCGCCCACGTAGTCGTCGACAACGGACGCGGCGAAGTAGTCGGTCTCCAGCACGATCGACCGGTATCCCCGTTCGGTCAGGTGGCCGAGGAGTTCGTTGCGCAGCAACGGGAATGCCGCGATCCCGTGTGTCGGCTCGCCGAGCGCGAGCAGCGTCGGCGGATCGGTTCGCGCCGCGAGCAACTCGTCGACGGCACGGCCGAGGCTTGCGGTGTCGTCGAGCTGGCGGCCGATCCCACGCAGCGATGTGGCAGTGGACATGAAATACCCCTTTCGAAAGGAACTGCCCTCGACGCTATCGTTGAAGATTCCGGTGAGACTTGTGAGACATCTACCTGGAATTGATCGACTGAAGTCTCAATCGGAGGTGCGCGCTGCGACCCATAGACCTCGCCCGGGAACACGGATTGTCCGCCCAGGCGATCCGCAACTACGACGACGCGGGCGTCCTCCCGCCCACCACGCGCAGCGAGGCCGGCTACCGGCGCTACACGCCACTGCACGCGCAGGCTCTGCGTGCCTTCCTCGCATTGCGCGGCGGGCACGGGCATCGGCAGGCAATGGAGATCATGCGTGCGACCAACCGGAGGGACACCGAGTCCGCCTACCGGCTGATCGACGCCGCGCACGTCGCGCTGCTCGCCGAACGCACCACCCGCACCGAGGTCGCCGCCGCACTCGGCACCCTGTCCGCCGCCACCCCAGCGCCGGCCGACTGTCCTCCGCTCACCGTGGGCGAGCTCGCGCGCCGACTCGGTGTGCATCCGGCAACGCTGCGCACCTGGGAGACCGAGGGCATCCTGCGCCCCGAACGAGACCGGTCGACGGGCCGTCGCGAATACGGACCGGACGGCGTGCGCGACGCAGAGATCGCCCGGCAGCTCCGCCGGGGCGGGTACCCGCTGCGCCAGGTCGCGCAGTTCGTCGAGTCGCTGCGCGAGGCGGGCGGGACGCAGGCGTTGAGCGCCTTCCTCGATGCCTGGCAGGACCGCCTGACCGCCCGCAGCCGCAGTCTTCTCACCGGCGCGGCCCAGCTCGACGCCTACCTCGCCATGCTCGATCGGATGTAGCAGGGGTGACCGATGCCGCACACGAGTCGGGACCGGGAGTGCGGCGTAGGTGCGCGCTCCCGGTCCCGATGTGACGGTCGCTCGACAATCGAAGCCGAGCGACCGGTCAGCTGACGGTGACCTTCTCGATCTGGATCGGGGTGTTCGGCTTGCCGCCACCCGCGGACATCGAGCCGTCGTCGCCCGCCGAGGCGACCTTCTCGATGGTGGCCAGGCCGGCGTCGTCGATGGTGCCGAACACCGTGTACTGCGGCGGCAGCGGCGAATCCTGGTAGACGAGGAAGAACTGGCTGCCGTTGCTGCCGGGCTGGCCGGTGTTGGCCATCGCGATGGTGCCGCGCGGGTACACCACCGGCTGCTGTCCGGCCGGATCCGACGGCGCGAACTGGTTGGACGGGTACTCGTTGAGGTAGCCGTATCCCGGGCCGCCACGGCCGCTGCCCGACGGGTCACCGCACTGCAGGATGTACAGCCCGCTGGTGCTCAGCCGGTGGCAGGGGGTGTCGTTGTAGTAGCCCTGCCCGCTCAGGCTGACGAAGCTGTTGACGGTGCACGGCGCCTCGGCGCGGTTCAGGGTCAGCCCGATCGGGCCCTGCGAGGTGGTCATGGCGATCTGCGCGGTCCCCGACGTGGGGACCCCGTCCGGGTTCGGCGGGTTCACCGGCTTGATCGGCTGGCCGCTCGCCGGGTACGAGCACGCCGCGGTCGGCGACTCCTGGACCGGCAGGGCCGGCAGCTTCGGGTATGCGGACAGGTCTGGCGCCGCGGCAGTCTGATGCGCCGGGGTGAGCGACGTCGACGACGAACTCGTGGAGTTGTCGTTGCTCGAGCAGGCGCTCGCGGCGAGCACCAGGCCGATGCCCGCCGCCGCGATGAGGGTCTTCTTGACGGTCACGATGCTCCTGACAGCGCTCGTGCGGCTCATGCCGCGACGGTTGCGGTGGTGATCTGGACGGGGGTGTTCGGCTTGCCGCCGCCCGCGGACATCGATCCGTCGTCGCCTGCCGCCGCGATCTTCTCGATGGTGGCGAGGCCGGCGTCGTCGATGGTGCCGAACACCGTGTAGTTCGGCGGCAGCGGCGAATCGTCGTACACCAGGAAGAACTGGCTGCCGTTGCTGCCGGGCTGTCCCGTGTTGGCCATCGCGATGGTACCGCGCGCGTAGGTCACCGGGCTGCTCAGCGCCGGATCGTTCGGGTCGTACTGGTCCGTCGGGAACTCGTTGTTGAAGCCGTAGCCGGGACCGCCGGTGCCCTGGCCGGTCGGGTCGCCGCACTGCAGGATCTTCAGTCCGGTCGTGCTCAACCGGTGGCACGGGGTGTCGTTGAGGTAGCCCTGCGAGGCGAGGCTGACCATGCTGTTGACCGTGCACGGGGACTCGGCGCGGTCGAGCTCGAGGCCGATCGGTCCCTGGCTGGTGTCCAGGTTCACCGTGACGGTGCCCTGGGCGGAGACGCCGGTGGCGCTCGGGGCGTTGACCGGCTTCGCCGCTCCCTGGCCGTCCGCCGGGTAGCTGCAGTCGACCGTCGCCGGCAGCGCCTTCGCGCGTGCGGTGGGCATCGGGGCGGCGGACGGGGACTCCTGCGTCGTGGCGGCGCCGTCTGCGGTGTTGTCCGAGCTGCCGTCGGACTTGGTCAGGGAGTAGACGACGGCGCCGGCGGCGATGACGAGCACCACACCGAGAATCGAGGCGCCGATCGTCATCTGCTTGCGCTTGCGGGACTTCTCCGCCCGGCGTTCGAGCTGTCGCTCCAGCTTGCGTTTCGCGGCCTGGCGACGCTGCTCATTGCTTGGCACTGCTGCATACCTCCGGGGAAACCGTCGAATTAGTCGCTGACAGAGTGTGCCATTAGAACCTGTGAAAAGGCTGGAGTGTCGGGCGCATAGGCTGTCGGTCGAGAAAAGTTACCCGTCACTTAGGAGCGACTGCCGTGCTCGTCACCGGATTTCCCGCCGGAGCGTTTCAGACGAACTGCTACATCCTCGCGCAGGACGGGGCGAGCGAATGCCTCGTCGTCGACCCCGGTCAGGATGCCACCGAGCCACTCGTGGAGTTCCTGAGCAAGTCCTCGCTGACCCCGGTCGCGGTGCTGTTGACGCACGGGCATCTCGATCACACGTGGTCGGTCGCGCCGGTGTGCGAGAAGTACGGCATCCCGGCCTACATTCATCCCGAGGACCGCTACATGCTCAGCGATCCGCTGCGCGGCACCGGTCCCGCGCTGGCCGCGATGATCGGCGACGCGCAGTTCCGCGAGCCGGCTGAGGTGATCGAGCTGTCCGACGGCGACGACCTCGAGCTCGCCGGGATCTCCCTGGTCGTCGACCACACGCCCGGCCACACGCAGGGGTCGGTGGTGTTGCGGACGACCGCGGACACCGACCGTGGCCCGGTCCAGGTGGCGTTGACGGGGGACACCCTGTTCGCGGGCTCCATCGGCCGGACGGACCTGCCGGGCGGTGACCACGAGCAGTTGCTGCGCTCGATCGCGGCCAAGCTGCTCGTTCTCGACGACGGGACCGCGGTGCTGCCGGGCCACGGCGGCGCGAGCTCGATCGGGCAGGAGCGAGCGTCGAATCCGTTCCTGGTTGGACTGGCCGGATCCAGGTAGGGGAAAGTAGAGCAGTGAGCAAGCCCAGCAACAGCGCATTTTCGGCCCCCAAGGGCGTCCCCGACTACGTGCCGCCCGCGTCGGCGGAGTTCGTCGCCGTCCGTGACGGGCTGACCCGCGCGGCGCGCCTGGCCGGCTACGGCCACATCGAGTTGCCGATCTTCGAGGACACCGGGCTGTTCGCGCGCGGCGTCGGCGAGTCCACCGACGTGGTGAGCAAGGAGATGTACACCTTCGCCGACCGCGGCGACCGCTCGGTCACACTGCGTCCCGAGGGCACCGCCGGCGTGATGCGAGCGGTCATCGAGCACGGACTCGACCGCGGCCAGCTCCCGGTCAAGCTCGCCTACTCGGGGCCGTTCTTCCGGTACGAGCGGCCGCAGGCAGGCCGGTACCGGCAGCTCCAGCAGGTCGGCGTGGAGGCGATCGGCGTGGACGACCCGGCGCTCGACGCCGAGGTGATCGCGATCGCCGACGCGGGCTTCCGCAGTCTCGGCCTCGAGGGGTTCCGGCTCGAGATCACCTCGCTCGGTGACGACACCTGCCGCCCGCAGTACCGGGAGTTGTTGCAGGAGTTCCTGTTCACGCTCGACCTCGACGAGGACACCCGTCGGCGTGCGGAGATCAACCCGCTGCGCGTGCTCGACGACAAGCGCCCGCACATCAAGGAGATGACCGCGGACGCGCCGCTCATGCTCGACCACCTGTCGGAGGAGGCCAAGGCCCACTTCGACGAGGTGCTCGCGCACCTGGATGCGCTGGGCGTCCCGTACACGGTGAACCCGCGGATGGTGCGCGGTCTCGACTACTACACCAAGACCACCTTCGAGTTCGTGCACGACGGTCTCGGCGCGCAGTCGGGCATCGGCGGCGGCGGACGCTACGACGGACTTATGGAACAGCTCGGCGGACAGGCGTTGTCGGGCATCGGATTCGGCCTCGGCGTGGACCGCACGGTGCTCGCGCTCGAGGCGGAGGGCAAGACCGCCGGCAGCCCCGCGCGCTGCGAGGTGTTCGGGGTGCCCCTCGGCGACGAGGCCAAGGCGACGCTCGTGGTGATCGCGGCGCAGTTGCGGGCCGCGGGCATCCGGGTGGACATGGCGTATGGCGGCCGCGGGGTCAAGGGCGCGATGAAGGCGGCCGACCGTTCCGGCGCGCGGCTGGCTCTGGTGCTCGGCGAACGCGACATCGCCGACGGTGTGATCGGCGTCAAGGACCTCTCGACGGGCGACCAGCGTCAGGTGCCGCTGGAGTCCGTGGTGGCCGAGCTGGGTTCGGTCCTTGGCGAAGGGTGACGCCGCGGGATCGGTTGCACTGGACCTGATTCCGGTCGAGATGATCCGGCCGCGGTTGCGCGGACTCGCGGTGGTGGCGGTCGTGATCGGCGTGCTGGTCGCCGCCGTGTTCGCGCTGTTCGCGTCAGCCGGGGTGGCTGTGCTGGTCGGTGCGATCATCGCCGTGCCCACTGCGCTTTCCGCCCTGCTGGCGATGCGGCGCCGAATCTGGTTGTCCGGCACCACCGTGCACGCGCGCACCGGCCTCCGGACCAAGTCCGTCGACCTCGGTGTCGCGGTGAGCGCGGAGCTGGTGGTGCGGGTGGCACGGGTCAGTCAGGTGGCACTGCGGGTCGGCGACGACGCGCGCCGGGTGACGGTGCCGCTCGCGCTCTACACCGCCGACGGCGGCCGCGAACTCGAGGTGCTCGCCCTGCGCTCGCTGGCGGACGCGCTGGTGTCCGGGGACCTGGTCCCGGCCGTGGCGATGTCCGACGCCCTGGTCGGCCAGCTGCGAGCGGAGGCGCGGGGCGCGGGGCTCGAGGAGCGGCCGCTCTACCGTGCGGTGCAGTTGGCACGGTCGGCCAGCAGAGTGCCGGAGACGGTTCTCACCGACGACGAGGTCGTGGGGCTCACCAACTGACGAAGTGGGTGACGATGTCGGCACCTGATGCGCCGTGGACGAACTGTCATGTGCCCGGCAGTTGCCCGGCCCGGACCCGCATGAGCAGGTCCCGGAACTTGGCGGGCTCCTCGAAGTGTGGCGTGTGGGCCGAGTTCTCGAACCACACGAGCTGCTTGCGCGGCGCCTCCAGTGAATCTGCGAAGCGCTGGGCCGCGTCGCCCGGCGACACCTGGTCCCGACGGCCCTGCGCCAGCACGACCGGCACGCGCAGTCGGGGCAGGGTTCGGACGAGGTCCAGGTTGGCGAGCTCGGGCAGTAGCGCGGCCTGGGTGGCGCCGATGCCGCGAACGGTGCGGATCACGTCGGCGACCGAGTAGTCCGACGAGCGCACCAGGCTCGCGAGCAAGGTGCGCATCATGGTCCCGTACGTCTCGTCGACGGTGACCCCACCGAAGTTCGAGGCCCAGCGCACCCGGGTCCCGAACTGCTTCGTGTTCAGGTGGGGCGGCGGGCCGATCCCCTCGAGCTGCCGGATCGCGCGCTTGTTGCCGCGCCTGCGGGCGGCGCCGAGCACGAAGTCATAGGCGCAGTTCGCAGCGGCGACGCCGTCGATGTCCGTGCCCACCGCGACCGCCGCCGCCACGAGGTCCGGGCGCCGCTCGGCAGCGCGCAACCCGGTGGTCGCGCCGAGGGAGAATCCGACGACGAACGGCGCTGCGTCGAATCGGTCGCGCAGGACCTCCAGGAGCGAGACCGTGTCGCTCACCGCCAGCTCCAGGCTGAGCACGTCCGTGCCGTTGCCTCCGCGCAGCGACCGACCGCATCCGCGCTGGTCCCAGTAGATGACCGTGAAGTCCCGCTCGAGACCGAGCAGGTTCCCGAACCGTCGCACCTCGTTCATCATCGGAAGGCCGGGGCCCTGCTGGATCAGGAGGAGGACGGGGTTGGACTCGTCCGCGCCTCGCACGCGCATCCACTGCGTGGTGCCGCCCAGCCGAACCGCGTCGAGTACATCGATCGCCATGCCGTCTCCTCGCCTGGATGCCGAAGGGCTTGCCTCACGTCAGCCGCGCAGTGCGGCACCGACTCGCGCGGCGTAGTCGGCCGCCTCGAACTCGTCGCCGCACTTCGTGCGTGGCCAGACGAAGCCTCGCAGACCGTCGCCGTTGGTGCGCGGCACCACGCGCGCGTGCCGGTGCGGCACGCTCTGCGAGACCGGCGCAGCGTGCTCGACGACGTCGCCGAACACGCCCTCGCCGCGCACCGGTTCAGGCCTCGGCCGCGACGTCGTCGAGCAGCATGCCGGCCGGGGACCGGAGCGATTCGACGTCGGTCCAGCCGAGTACTCGAAGTCCCGCGTCGGCGAGCAGCTGCGGCGCCTCTGGCCCGAGATCGACCGGCTCACCGCCCTCGCCGTCGCTGCGGTCGTTGATCACCGTCTCGACGATCCGAAACGGCAGCCCGGCACACGCGGTCTCCGAGCTGCCCAGTTGGGTGAGCACCGCCCGAGCGAGGGTGGAATAACGCTCCCGCAACAGTTGTCGCTCCCGGCGGAAGTGGGCGAACCGCTCGGTGCGCAGTTCGGGCAGCAGGTAGAGGGCGCCGAGATTCCACCGCCCAGACACCAGTTGCCCGCTGTCGAACAGGATCAGCGCGGACAACCGCACCGCGGCCGGTTCGGTGCGTTCGGTCAGTCGCGTCGCCAACTCCAGTGGGGCGGAGACGGTCTTGCGCAGCAGCGCCGCGAGGATGTCGTCCTTCGTGGCGAAGTGGTGGTAGAGCGAGGCCTGGCGCATCCCGACCACCTCGGCGATCTGCCGGGTCGAGGTGGACGCGAACCCCTTGGTGGTGAACAGTTCCGCGGCGGCGTCCAGGATCTCGGCCTGTGCGGTCGGTCCGGGACGACGCGGTTTGGTCAGCCGGGGTCGGCCCGGTCCGGCGGTGGTCACGTCCCGATCCTGCCAGCTTCCGGTCTGTTCGGGCCCCCGACGCACCCGCGAGCGGGGAGAATCGGGATCGTGCAGAACAACCGCACCCAGGCCGGCCCCGCCGCGATCGACCACGGTCTGGCGGGTGTGAGCGCCGCGGAACGAGCAACGCCGAGATCGGCGGGACGGTCCCGATGCGGGAGTGGATCGGCGACGATCCGACCGTGAGCATCAGCTACTGATCGGACCGTCCCCGCTGGAAGCCGTGCAGAACCTGGG
>NZ_JBHZAH010000133.1:0-12408 GCF_042754225.1 Rhodococcus sp. NPDC059234 | reverse complement strand
CTGCCGCTTCGCGGCGGTGCGGGGAGCCCGCCGCTCCTGCTGCCGGAGCTCCTGGTCGCCGGGGCCGCGATCGAGCCCGACGGTGTCGCCGTGGACTCGGAGGGCACGCGGCTGTCGTATCGGGACCTCGACGCGGAGTCGAATCGGCTGGCGCGCTACCTGATCGGTGCGGGGGCGCGGCCGGGCGCGGCGGTGGTGATCGCCCTGCCGCGTTCGGCGCGGTCGGTGACGGCCGTGTGGGCGGTGGCGAAGACCGGTGCGGCGTTCGTCCCGGTGGATCCGACCTACCCGCGCGAGCGCGTCCTGCACATGCTCACCGACTCGGACGCCGCGCTCGGGATCACCGCGGACGCCGACCGTGACCGCCTGCCGGACTGCGTGCGCTGGCTGGTGGTGGACGATCCCGGCTGCGCGGCGGACCTCGCCGCGCTGCCGGCCGATGCCGTCGCCGACGCGGAACGGCCGAGTCCGCTGCACGTCGACGACGCGGCGTACCTGCTCTACACGTCGGGATCGACGGGCCGGCCGAAGGGCGTGAGCGTCACTCACCGCGGCCTGTCCAGCCTGCTCGCCGCGCAGCGCAAACGCTACGTGATTCCGGCGACGGCGCGCTGCCTGCACGTGTGCTCACCGAGTTTCGACGTCTCGGTCCTGGAGCTGCTCCAGGCCGCCACCGCGGGCGCGGCGCTGGTGATCGCGCCGCCGCGCGTGTACGGCGGCGCCGACCTCGCCGGACTCCTGCGCCGCGAGCGGATCACCCACGCCTGCATCACACCTGCCGCGCTCGCCACCGTCGATCCCGACCGTCTCGACGCTCTCGACGTGCTCGTCGTCGCGGGCGACGCCATCGGTCCGGAACTGGTGGTGGACTGGGCGCCGGGACGAACGATGCTCAACGGATACGGGCCGACCGAGTCGACGGTCCTGACGACGATCAGCGCACCCCTGGTGCCCGGGGCGAGGGTGCCGATCGGGGGACCGGTCCGCGGCACCGACGTCTTCGTCCTCGACGGCTTCCTGCGCCCGGTCCCGGCCGGCGTGCCCGGCGAGCTGTACATCGCGGGAGGGGGACTGGCCCGCGGATACCACCGCCGGGCCTCGTTGACCGCGGAGCGATTCGTGCCCGCCCCGCGCGGCGCGCCCGGCGACCGGATGTACCGCACCGGTGACGTCGTCCGGTGGTGGCCGGACGGAACGCTCGACTACCTGGGCCGCAGCGACTTCCAGGTGAAGGTGCGGGGACTGCGCGTCGAGCTCGGGGAGATCGACGCGGTGTTTGCCGCTCACCCGGCGGTCGGGTTTGCCGTCACGGCCGCGCGGCAACGCGACGCCGGCGACCCGATGCTGGTGACGTATGTCGTGCCGAACTCCGCGGACGGCGTCGACGTCGCCGACCTCACGGACTTCGCGGGCGGGCGCCTGCCGGCGTACATGGTGCCGACGACGGTGGTGGTACTCGGCTCGGTGCCGCTCACCGCGGTGGGCAAGCTGGACCGGGCCGCGCTGCCCGAGCCGGATTTCGCCTCGCTCACACCGCGATTCCGGGAACCGGGCAACTCCACCGAGGCAGGCCTGGTCACCGTGTTCGCCGAGGTGACCGGTGTCGAGAGGGTGGGGGTGGACGACGACTTCTTCGCGCTGGGCGGCAACTCCCTCAGCGCGACGCGGGCCGTGGCCCGCATCAATCGCGCGCTGGAGAGCAGGATCGGGGTGCGGGACCTGTTCGAGTGCGGGACCGCGGCCGCGCTCGCGCCGCGGTGCTCGGCCACCTACGCGCTGCCCGACGGCGGCCTTCGCGCGGGCGTCCGGCCCGACCGCATCCCGCTCTCCTTGGCACAGGAACGCATGTGGTTCGTCAACCAGTTCGACCCGGCGTCGGCCGCGTACAACGTGCCGATGGTGCTCCGGCTCTCGGGCAACCTCGACGCGCCGGCCCTGCGGCGAGCGCTGGTCGACGTGGTGGAGCGCCAGGAATCGCTGCGGACGGTGTTCCCCCCGTCGTCCGCGGGACCGTCACAGGTGACGGTGCCCGCGCCCGGCGTGGTCGGCGACCTGACGCCGGAGCCGGTCCCAGAAGATCGGGTGTCCGCTCGCATCGACGAGATCGTCCACGAAGGATTCGATGTGGCACACGAGGTTCCGGTGCGGGTGCGTCTGCTGCGCACCGCCGCGGACGACCACGTCCTCGTGCTGGCGGTCCATCACATCGTGGCCGACGGGTTCTCGATCGGCCCGCTGGCTCGTGACGTCGCGACGGCGTACACGGCACGAGTCGCCGGCGGCGCACCGAGCTGGCTGCCGCTGCCCGTCCAGTACGCGGACTTCGCCGTGTGGCAGCACGGGGCGCTGGGGTCCCGGGACGACCCGGACTCGCGCATCTCCGGTGAACTCGACTGGTGGGAGGAGCGTCTGGCGGGGGCGCCGCCGGTGACGGGGTTGCCGTTGGACCGCCCGCGGGAGATGCGGCGCTCGACGCGCGGGGGACGGGTCCCGCTCTCGGTGGATCCCGGCGTCCACCGCCGGCTCGTCGACCTCGCCCGTCGGCACGGCTCGACGGTGTTCATGGTGGTGCACGCCGCGCTCGCGGTGCTGCTGTCCCGAGTGGGGGCGGGTCGCGACGTCGTGGTCGGAACCCCGGTCGCCGGGCGCGGCGAGGCCGAACTGGACGACCTGGTCGGCATGTTCGTGAACACCCTGGTGCTGCGGACCCCCGTCGATCCGGCGGCATCGTTCGGCGCCGTGCTCGACGGGACACGGGATGTGGACGTGGACGCCTTCACCCACGCCGACGTGCCGTTCGAACGGCTGGTGGAAAGGTCGGCCTCGGCGAGGTCGACCTCGTACGCGCCGCTGGTCCAGGTGATGCTCGAGTTCCGCAACGTCGACCGCCCCCGCGTCCGGCTGCCGGGGCTGACGGCCCGGGTACTCGATCTCGAGATGGGCGAGGCGAAGTACGACCTGCAGTTCGGGGTCGGGGAGCGGTTCGACGACGCCGGGGTCCCGGCGGGACTGACGGGCGACGTGCTGTTCGCCACCGACGTGTTCGACGAATCCTCCGCGACGGCCCTCGCGGACATGTTCGGACGAGTGCTCGCGGCCGTCGCGGCGGATCCCTCCGTCCAGGTCGGGGACATCGACGTCGCGGGGGCGTCCGCGTGCGAGGTGGCGGCGGAGTTCGCGAACCGGCCGGAATCGGGTGCAGCGGTGGAGGGGACGCTGCCGGATCTGTTCGCGGCAGCGGCGGCCGCCGATCCGGACACGATCGCCGTGGTCGACACGGGCGCGCGGATGACGTACCGCGACCTCGACGAGCGTTCGAACAGGCTGGCGCGCTGGCTGATCGATCGTGGTGTCGGTCGGGAGTCCGTGGTCGCCGTGATGATGGGGCGTTCGGCAGACCTGGTGGCTGCCCTCATCGGGGTCGCGAAGTCGGGGGCGGCCTACCTGCCGGTCGACCCGTCGTATCCGGCGGCGCGAATCGAGTTCGTGCTCGAGGATGCGGCACCGGCCTGCGTGCTGGTCGACGACAGTGTGCCGCCCGATCTCGTGGACGTCGGCGTTCCCGTGGTGCGTCTCGACCGTCCGGAGACGCGCGCACAGCTGGACGCTCGGGACGCCGCGCCGGTGACCGACGCCGACCGAACCGGCCGCCTGCACGAGGATTCCGTTGCCTACGTCATTTACACGTCCGGTTCGACCGGGAGGCCCAAGGGCGTCGCGGTGACCCACCGGAACGCGGTGACCCTGCTGACCGGTGCCCGGACCGTGCTCGGCTTCGGCGACGCCGACGTGTGGACGATGTTCCACTCGTTCGCCTTCGATTTCGCGGTCTGGGAGCTGTGGGGGGCGTTGGGGTTCGGTGGCCGGTTGGTTGTCGTCGACCACGACACCGCGCGGTCCCCGGCCGCGCTGCGGCGCCTGCTGGTGGCCGAGTCGGTGACGATGCTCAGCCAGACACCGTCGGCGTTCCGTCAGTTCGCGCAGGCCGACGCCGAGGCCGACGACGGCGTCCTCGCGCTCCGCTGGGTCGTGTTCGGGGGCGAGGAACTGGACGTCGCCCGCCTCGCGGGATGGGTCGAGCGGCACGGCGCCTCCACACCGGCGCTGGTGAACATGTTCGGGATCACCGAGACCTGTGTGCACGTGACGTGGCGGCTGATCGACGAAGAGACGGTCGTCGGGCCGCGCCACATCGGATCGGTGATCGGCTGCGGGCTTCCCGGGGTGCGGGTCCGGGTGCTCGACGAGCGCCTGCGTCTCGCACCGGTCGGGGTGGCGGGCGAGTTGTACGTGTCGGGCGAGCAGGTGGCGCGGGGATACCGGGGACGACCCGCACTGACCGCGGAACGTTTCGTCGCGGACCCGTTCGTGGCGTCGGGCCGGATGTACCGCACCGGTGATCGGGCTCGCTGGACCTCGCACGCCGAGCTCGAGTTCCTGGGGCGCAGCGACTCCCAGGTCCAGATCCGGGGATTCCGGGTCGAGCCGGGGGAGGTCGAGTCGGCGCTGTCCGCGGTACCCGGTGTCGCGTCCGCCGTGGCGCTCGCGCGGCCCGGGCCCGTCGACGGTGCCGCGCGCCTGGTGGCCTACGTGGTCCCCGAGTCCGGTGCCGACCTCGATCCGGCTGCGGTCACCGAGGCCGTCGGCCGTCGGCTGCCCGGATACATGGTGCCGTCCGTCATCACGGTCCTCGCGGAGTTCCCGATCACCGCGCACGGCAAGCTCGACCGCGCCGCCCTCCCCGAACCGCGACCCGAGACGGGCGGTGGCAGATCACCCGGCGCCGGAACCGAATCCGTTCTCGCGTCGCTGTTCGCGGAGATCCTCGGTGTAGAGGCGGTCGGTGTCGACGACTCGTTCTTCGGGCTCGGCGGCGACTCGATCATGTCCATTCAGCTGGTGTCGCGGGCCAAGGCGGCGGGGGTGACGTTCACGCCGCGCGACGTGTTCGAGCGCCGCACCGTCGCCGGCCTCGCCGAGGTCGCCGACCTCACCGACTCCGAGGGCGTCGTCGTGTTGCCGGAACTGCCGGGCGGCGGCGTCGGGGACGTCCCACTCAGCCCGATCATGCGCTGGATGGTCCAGCGTGGTGGCGACTTCCGTCGCTACTCCCAGTCGGTCCTGCTCGCGGTGCCCGCCGGGCTCGACGGCGACACCCTCACGCGCGCGGTGGGCGCCGTCCTGGACCGGCACGACATGCTGCGGTCCCGGCTGAGTCCGGACGCCCGCTCCGGGTCCGGGTGGCGGCTCGAGGTGCGGCCGCCGGGGGCGGTGCCCGCCGCCGCGGTGGTGCGGCGGATCCCGGTGGACGCCGTCGCCGGGGCGGACCGTGTAGCCCAGGGTGCAGTGGAGGAGGCGGCCGACCTGCTGGATCCCGAGTCCGGCACCATGATCCAGTTCGTGCACTTCGTCGGCGGAGACGCGGCCCGGTTGCTCGTCGTCGCCCACCACCTCGTCATCGACGGGGTCTCGTGGCGGATCCTGATCCCCGACCTCGCGCTCGCCGCCGCGCAGGCCGCGGACGGTGCGGAGCCGGACCTGCCGGCGGTCGGCACGTCGATGCGGACCTGGGCGGACGGTCTCGTGCAGACCGCGCGGGACCGCGCCGTCGAGCTGGGGCTGTGGCGATCGATGCTGCCCCGGACGTCGGCGGGACGCGCAGTGCGCGAACTCGATCCGTCGACGGACCTCGCCGGCACCGTCGAGCGCGTCGAAGTGCAGCTACCGGCCGACGTGACTCGGGGCCTGACGACGACGGTGCCGCGCGCGTTCCACGGCGCCGTCGACGACGGCCTGCTCACCGCGCTGGCCCTCGCGCTCGTGCACTGGCGTCGCGGCCGCGGCGACGACAGCGACGACGTCACGGTGGCGCTCGAGGGACATGGCCGGGAGCCCCAGGCGGTACCGGGCGCCGACCTGTCCCGCACGGTGGGGTGGTTCACGTCGATCTACCCGGTGCGGCTGGATCTGTCGGGCGTCGACGTCGAGGAGGCCCTCGGCGGTGGCGCCGCCGCGGGTGCGGCGGTGAAGGCGGTCAAGGAGCAGCTGCGCGCGGTACCCGACCACGGGATCGGGTACGGCCTGCTCCGGTACCTGAACGGCGAGACCCGGCCCGAGCTGACCGGGGCGCCCGAGCCCGAGATCAGCTTCAACTACCTCGGGCGACTCGACGGCGCCCCCGATCCGCGCGGAGACGGAAGTTGGCTTCCCGTAACGGAGTCCGGACTGCACGATGCCGTCGCGGCGACCATGCCGGTGGCATTCGCGATCGACGTGAACGCGGTGACGGTGCCCGGTCCGGACGGCCCGCGGCTCCAGGCGACCTGGGCCTTCCCGCGCCGGGTGCTCGATGCCGCGGACGTGGAACGGCTGGCGCAGGGGTTTGTCGTCGCTGCCCGGGCGGTGGTCGAGCAGGCGAGTGCGCCGGGTGCGGGCGGGCGGACACCGTCGGATCTGGATCTGGTGCACCTGGACCAGTCCGCGGTCGAGCGGTTCGAGGACCGGTTCCCGTCGCTGTCCGACGTGTGGCCGCTGACTCCGATGCAGCGCGGCATGTTCTTCCACGCCGAACTCGCGGATGCCTCGGTGGACGCGTACCTGGTGCAGCTGATCCTGACCCTCGGCGGCGACGTCGACTCCCCGCGCCTCCAGCGCGCGATCCGGGTGGTGCTCGACCGGCACGCGAACCTGCGCACGGCGTTCGTGCGGGCGCCGGACGGCGAGGGCGTACAGATAGTCCAGGACGGGGTGGCCGCGCCGTGGACGGAGACGGACCTGCGTGCGTCCACCGGGCCGGCGGCGTCGGAGCAGTTCGGTGACATCCTGGCAGCGGACCGCACCCGGCCGTTCGCCATGGCGACACCACCGCTGCTGCGAATCCGTCTGGTGCGCATGCCCGACGGAACGTGCCGGCTGATCCTGACCAACCACCACATTCTGCTGGACGGGTGGTCGACACCGCTGCTGCTCGCGGAGTTCGTCAGCCTCTACGCGATCGACGGCGACCCGTCCCCGCTGCCGCGGGTGCGTCCGAACCGCGACTATCTCGCGTGGCTCGCGTCGGCGGACCGGTCTGCGGCGCTGCGCGCGTGGACCGACGCCCTCGACGGGCGGGACGAGCCCACCCTGCTGGTCCGGGAGGGCTCCGCCACGACCAGTCAGTCCACCCCCTCCCTGGACGTGCCCTACGAGTTGGACGCCGCGGCGACCCAGCGACTGCGCGCCCTCGCGCGCGAGCGCGGAGTGACGCTCAACACCGTCGTCTCGGTCGGGTGGGCGATCGTCCTCGGGCTCCTCACCGGCCGCGACGACGTCGTGTTCGGCTCGACCGTGTCCGGGCGGCCCCCGCACGTGCCCGGTATCGAATCGATGATCGGACTGTTCATCAACACCGTGCCGGTCCGGATCCGACTCGATCCCGCGGAAACCCTCGGCGCGCTGCTCGACCGGGTGCAGGCCGAGCAGTCGTCCCTGCTCGACCACCACCACCTCGGGCTCACCGACATCCAGCGAGCGGCGGGACCGGGTGCCGGCTTCGACACGCTCACCGTGTTCGAGTCCTATCCCGTGCCCGGCGAGCTGTCCGCGGACACCGACATCGCGGGGATGCGGCTGACGGACATCGAGGTCCGCGATTCCGCCCACTACCCGCTGAGCGTGGTCGCCTCCGCGACCGACCGGCTCCGCCTGACGATGAAGTTCCGCCCGGAGCTCCTCGGGCGCACCGCGGTCGACGGCGCCGCCCACCGGTTGCTGCACGTCCTGCGCGCGATCGGTGACGACCCGGGTCGGCGCCTGGCCGCCGTGGACCTGCTGACCGCCGGCGAACGACGGATGCTGGCGCCGGTGCGGGGGGCTGCGAGGGGCGCCGCTCGTACCCTCCCCGAGGTCCTCGCGGACGCGGCCGCTCGCGACCCGGAGGCGGTCGCGCTGGTCGCCGACGGGCGCGAGCTCACCTACGCGGACCTCGACGCCCGGTCCAACCGGCTGGCGCGGGCACTGACCGACCACGGCGCGGGACCGGAAACCTATGTGGCGCTCGGTATTCCACGGTCCGTCGAATCGGTCCTCGCGATGTGGGCGGTGGCCCGGACCGGGGCCGCGTTCGTCCCGGTGGACCCGGACTATCCCGCCGAGCGGGTGGCGCACATGCTCGCCGACTCCGGTGCCGGCGTCGGGCTCACCGTCGCGGCACATCGGCACCGGCTGCCCGACACGCTGCCGTGGCTGACGCTCGACGATCCCGGATTCGCGGCGGACTGTGCGTCCCGATCCGCGGCTCCGGTGACCGATGACGAGCGCACGGCGCCCCTGCGGATCGACAATCCCGCATACCTGATCTACACGTCCGGCTCCACCGGCCGGCCGAAGGCGGTCACGCTGACCCATCGGGGCCTGGCGAACTACGCGGACGAGCAGCGGGATCGGTGTGCGGTGACCGCGGACAGCCGGACACTGCACTTCTCGTCGCCCAGCTTCGACGTCTCGCTGCTCGAGTACCTGCTGTGTTTCGGGGCGGGCGCGACCATGGTGATCGCGGACCGCACCGTATACGGCGGCGCGGACCTGGCCGCGGTGCTGAAGGAGCAGCGCGTCACCCACGCCTTCGTCACGCCGGCCGCTCTCGCCTCGATCGACCCGACCGGGCTCGACGACCTGGAATGCGTGATGGTGGGCGGGGAGGCATGGCCGCCGGAGCTGATCGCGGACTGGATGCCGCAGCGGCGCGTCGTCAATGTGTACGGGCCGACGGAGACGACGATCGTGGTCAACATCGAGGACTGTGTGCCCGGTGTGGTGCCGATTCCGTTGGGCGGGCCGATCCGCGGCGTCGCCGAGATGGTGCTGGATGCCCGACTGCAGCCGGTGCCGGCGGGTGTCGAGGGAGAGATCTACATCGCCGGCCCCGGTCTGGCCCGCGGCTACCACCGCCGGCCCGCGTTGACCGCCGGTCGATTCGTCGCCGATCCGTTCGGTGCGACGGGCGGTCGGATGTACCGCACCGGCGACGTCGGGGTGTGGACCCGGGACGGGAAGCTCGAGTACCGCGGGCGCCGTGACTTCCAGGTGAAGGTCCGGGGCTTCCGCATCGAACTCGGCGAGATCGACGCCGTGCTCGCCGCGCATCCCGACGTGCGGTTTGCGGCCACGCTCGGCCGCCCCGGGCCGGGCGGCGACACCGCCCTGGTGTCCTACGTGGCCGCAGTCGACGGCCGCGACATCTCCGTCGACGATCTCCGGGAGCGGTTGTCCGCGCACGTCCCCGATTTCATGGTGCCGACCTCGATCGTGGTGCTGGGCGACATCCCGCTCACACCGACCGGGAAGCTCGATCGCCGCGCGCTGCCCGATCCCGACTTCGCCTACACCGCGACCGCGTTCAAGGCGCCGACCAACCCCGTGGAGGAGGCGGTGACCGCGGTGTTCGCCGCCGTGCTCGGGGCGGACCGGGTGGGAACCGGCGACGACTTCTTCGAACTCGGCGGCAACTCGTTGTCCGCGACGCGCGTGGTCGGCCGGCTCAGGGAAACCCTCGGCATCGAACTGGGGGTCCGGGCGCTCTTCGCGGCGCCCACCGCGGCGGCGCTCGCCGAGCGCATCGAGCACGGGGAGGCGGGCGCGTCCGGGCGTCCCGTCCTCGAGGCGACCGAACGGCCGGACGAGATCCCGCTGTCCCCGGCGCAGCAGCGAATGTGGTTCATCAACCAGTTCGACCCCACCTCACCCGCCTACAACGTCCCGTTCGCGGTTCGCCTGTCGGGTGCCCTCGACGCCGAGGCCCTCGACGCGGCCCTGGCCGACGTCGTCCACCGGCACGAGTCGTTGCGCACCGTCTTCCCGGCAGGTCGCGACGGGCCGGTTCAGCAGATTCGCCCGGCGGCCGAGGCGGCGCCCGTCCTGCGACCGGTGCCGGTCGTCGACGAGCGTGAGCTGGCCCGGCGGATCCACGCCGAGGTGTCCGCCGGGTTCGACGTCACCGCCCGCGTGCCGGTACGCGGCGCGCTGTTCGTGCTCGGTGCCGAGGAGCACGTCCTGGTCCTGATGGCGCACCACATCGCGGTCGACGGGTTCTCGATGGGCCCATTGTCCCGGGACCTGGTCCGCGCGTACGCGGCGAGGGCGGCGGGCCGCGCGCCGGAGTGGTCGCCGCTCGCGGTGCAGTACGCCGACTACACGTTGTGGCAGCGCCGGTTGCTCGGCGACGACCACGACGTCGGGTCGGTTGCCGCGCGGCAGCTCGGCTACTGGACGTCGACGCTCGCGGGCGCGCCCGATCTGCTGGGGCTGCCCACCGATCGTCCGCGCCCACTCCAACAGTCGTTCCGCGGCGCCCGAACGGGTTTCGCGATCGAGCCGCGGCTGCACCGCAGGATCGAGGAGTTCGCACGGCGGCACGGGACGAGTGTGTTCATGACGGTGCACGCCGCGCTCGCGGTGTTGCTGAGCCGTCTCGGCGACACCGACGACATCGTGATCGGCACCCCGGTCGCGGGCCGGGGCGAACCGGCGCTCGACAACCTGGTGGGCATGCTCGTCGGCACGCTCGCGTTGCGCACCCGGGTCGATGCCGCGCGCTCGTTCTCCGATCTGCTGGCCGCCGTGCGGGAGGTGGACCTCAGCGCCTTCGGACACGCCGACCTTCCGTTCGAGCGGGTGGTCGAGGCGCTCGACCCGCCGCGCTCGACGGCGTACTCGCCGATCTTCCAGGTCGCGTTGGAGTTCCAGAACGACACCCGGGCCCGGCTCGACCTGCCGGGGCTGACGGTCGAGGGCCTCGCCACCCCCACCGGCGTGGTGAAGGAAGATCTCGAGTTCGTGCTCGCCGAGCAGTTCGACGGCTCGGGCGCCCCGGCCGGCATCGCCGGGAGTATCGAGTACGCGACGGACCTGTTCGACGACCACACGCTGCGCGGTCTCGCCGAACGGTTCCTCCGGGTCCTCGAATCGGCGCTCACCGATCCGGACAGCGCGGTCGGTGACATCGCGATCCTGCGCGACGACGAACTGCGCGACCTCGCCCCGGCCCGAGGTGGCGCCGACGCCCCGGAGCTGCTGATGCCGGAGCTGTTGGCCCGCGCCGGACACGATCCCGATGCGGTCGCGGTCGTCGCCAACGGCATCGAGGTGTCGTACGGCGAACTGGATCGGCGGTCGAACCGGCTCGCGCGGATGCTGATCGGCCGAGGCGCCGGTCCGGATCGCTACGTCGCTATCGGGGTGCCGCGGTCGCTCGAGTCGGTGCTCGCGGTGTGGGCGGTCGCGAAGACCGGGGCGGCGTTCGTGCCGGTCGATCCGAGCTACCCCGCCGACCGGATCGAGCGCATGGTGAACGATTCCGGCGCGGTGCTCGGAGTCACCGTCGACCGGGCGCGGAATCGACTGCCGGACGACCTCGACTGGGTGGTGCTCGACGATGCCGACACCGCTGAGGTGGTCGCGGTCATGTCGGACGCAGAGATCGACGACGCCGACCGGATCCGCCCCGTCCACGTCGACCACCCCGCGTATCTGATCTACACCTCAGGGTCGACCGGCGACCCGAAGGGCGTCGTGCTCACCCACCGGGGTCTGGCGAACCTCGCCGCCGAGGAGCGCACCCGCCTGGACGTCACTCCGGATGCCCGCACCCTGCACTTCGCGTCCACGAGCTTCGACGCGTCGGTGTTCGAGATCGTGATGGCGCTCAGCGCCGGAGCGACCATGGTGGTCGTCCCGCCGCACGTCTACGGGGGTACCGAGCTGGCGGCGGCCCTCGAAACCGGTCGCGTCACACACGGATTCGTCACCCCGACCGCGCTGGCGTCGGTGGACCCCGACGGGCTCGACGCGCTCGGCACGCTGGTCGTCGCCGGTGAACCGTGCCCGCCGGACCTGGTGGCGAGGTGGGCGCCGGACCGAACGATGCTCAACGCTTACGGCCCCACCGAGACCACGATCATGTCGAACATCAGCGGTCCGATGGTCCCCGGGGCGCCGGTCACGTTCGGCGGGCCGATCCGCGGGGTGTCCGAGCTGGTACTCGACGCGCGCCTGCACCCGGTGGCGTCCGGCGTGGTGGGCGAGCTGTACATCGCGGGGTCGGCCCTCGCTCGCGGCTACCACCGTCGGCCCGCGTTGACGGCCGGCCGATTCGTCGCCGACCCGTTCGGCCGGCCCGGCGAGAGGATCTACCGCACCGGCGACCTGGTCCGTCGACGGACCGACGGCGCCCTCGAGTACATCGGCCGCAGCGACTTCCAGGTGAAGGTTCGCGGCTTCCGCATCGAACTCGGCGAGATCGACGCCGTGCTCGCCGAGCAACCGGGCGTCGGGTTCGCCGTGACGATCGCACGCACCGGACCGGCGGGCGACACGCTGCTGTGCTCGTACGTGCGTCCGACCGGGAACGCACGCGTCGAGCCCGGGTCG
>NZ_JBHZAH010000132.1:0-12548 GCF_042754225.1 Rhodococcus sp. NPDC059234 | reverse complement strand
GATCGAGATCCGCGCCCCATTGTCGTGTCTGCTGCCTGTCAGCTCGCGAAGCCGACCTTGCGGGTGTCCGAGGGCCCGATCTCGACGTAGGCCACCTTGGCCGCCTGGATCAGGAACTTGCGGCCCTTGTCGTCGATGAGGGCGAGGACTCCGGCCGAGTCGCCGCTGAATGCGCTGGCGACGAGCGCCTCGACCTCCTCCGGGGTCTGCGTGCTGTTCACGATCAGCTCGCGCGGGCTGTCAGAAACGCCGATCTTGACCTCCACGGCCAACCTCCGAAATCTCGTGCCGTCACTACCGATGCCCAAGGCTAGTGCAGCCGACTGCCGCGCTGCCGTCATCCTCGATGTGCTGAGAGCGAACAGCCGCTCAGACGAGACCGAGGACCGCCATCCGCTCCGCGTGCCGCTGCTGCATGCGGTCGAAGAGCGCCGCGATGCTGTTGAGATCGCCGTTGGCGGTGATCACGAGCTCCGTCAGCGCCTCACGCTGAGCCATCACGAACTGCGCCTGGGTGATCGCCTCGCCGAGCAGCCGGCGGCCCCACAGCATCAGCCGGTCCTTGTCCTTCTTGCTCGCCGCGACGGCCGCGCTGACCTCGTGGACCACGAATTCCGAGTGCCCGGTCTCGGCCAGGACCTCGCGCACCACCGCCGCGACCGACGGGTCGAGCGAGTCGGCGATCTCCAGGTAGAAGTCGGCGGCGATACCGTCGCCCACGTGCGCCTTGACCAGCGACTCGAGCCACGTCGAGGGCCGGGTGGAGGCGTGGTAGTCGTCGAGCGGCTGCACGAACGGCGCCATCGCGGCGTAGACCTCCTGACCGCGGTCGGTCAGCGCCGCGTGGAGCGTCTCGAAATGGCTCATCTCCGCGGCCGCCATGCTGGCCAGCGCGACCTTCCCGGGCAGCGACGGGGCCATCTGCGCATCCTCGGCGAGGCGGTAGAAGGCCGAGATCTCGCCGTACGCCAGGACGGCGAACAACTCGCCAACACCGGGGTGATCGGCGGCGATTGCAGGGGTCAGGGAATCCGCGGAATTGGCTGCCATGCGGCTAGCCTAGACCGCACCGTCGCCGCGACGCCGACGTGACATTTCCCATGCGCCTACCTGCGAACACGGCCGCGCAAGCTACCATTGACGCGGGGAGTCGCCCGTTGCCCGAGCAAACGGGTACACAATCTTGGCGCGGCGCCCCACAGATAATGTGCGCGCACCTGATTCGAGGTCCCTTCCCGCGCCGCGTCGAGGTCACCACGATCTCCACGCCGGGCAGCAGGAAGCGCGACTCACGGACGAGGGCACCGACATCGGCCGACACCCGGCCTGGCCCCAGCTCGTGCGCGCGTGCCAACGAGGAAGGCCAGAGCACTGAGCAAGATCACGATCGACCATGAAGACGACGCGAGCGAGACCACACTGTCCGCCCAGCTCGACGAGACCCACACCGCACCGACCTTCGCCGAACTCGGCGTCCGCGACGAGATCGTCCGCGCCCTCGCGGAGATCGGCATCGACCGCACCTTCGCGATCCAGGAACTGACCCTGCCGTTGGCCCTGGCCGGCGACGACCTGATCGGTCAGGCCCGCACGGGCATGGGCAAGACCTTCGGTTTCGGCGTCCCGCTGCTGCACCGGATCGCCACCGACGACTCGGGCACGACGCCGCTCGACGGCACCCCGCGGGCCCTGGTGATCGTCCCCACCCGCGAGCTGTGCATCCAGGTGACCGAGGACCTGGTCAACGCCGGCAAGAACCTGAAGGCGGGCAACCGCAAGCTCGAGGTGCTCTCCATCTACGGTGGCCGCCCCTACGAGACGCAGATCGAGGCGCTCCAGAAGGGCGTCGACGTCGTGGTCGGTACCCCCGGTCGACTGCTCGACCTCGCCAAGCAGGGCCACCTGATCCTCGGCAAGGTCGGCGTCCTCGTCCTCGACGAGGCCGACGAGATGCTCGACCTGGGCTTCCTGCCCGACATCGAGCGCATCCTCGGCATGGTCCCCGACAAGCGCCAGACGATGCTGTTCTCGGCCACCATGCCGGGCCCGATCATCACCCTCGCTCGGACATTCCTGACCAAGCCGACGCACATCCGCGCCGAGGAGCCCGAGTCCTCCGCGGTGCACGACCGCACCACCCAGCACATCTACCGTGCGCACGCACTCGACAAGGCCGAGATGGTCTCCCGGGTACTGCAGGCCGACGGCCGCGGCGCGACGATGATCTTCACCCGCACCAAGCGAACCGCCCAGAAGGTCGCGGACGAGTTGAACGAGCGCGGCTTCACGGTCGGCGCCGTGCACGGGGACCTCGGTCAGATCGCGCGGGAGAAGGCGCTCAAGGCGTTCCGCACCGGCAAGGTCGACGTCCTGGTGGCGACCGACGTCGCCGCCCGCGGTATCGACATCGACGACGTCACGCACGTCATCAACTACCAGTGCCCTGAGGACGAGAAGACCTACGTGCACCGCATCGGCCGCACCGGTCGCGCCGGCCGCACCGGCATCGCGATCACCCTCGTCGACTGGGATGACATCCCGCGGTGGCAGCTGATCGACAAGGCTCTCGGCCTGGGCATCCCCGAGCCGGTCGAGACCTACTCGAGCTCGGACCACCTCTACACCGAGCTGAACATCCCGACGGACGCCAAGGGCACCATCCGGCGACCGAAGGCCGAACGGCCCCAGGAGAATTCGGCTGGCGAGCGCGGGGCCGAGACCGGCGACGCCGACAAGGCCGAGCGGCCGCGGCGGACCCGCACCCGCAAGCGCACCCGCGGCGGCCACGCGGGTGAGGCCCCCGCGGCCTCGACCGTGGGCGCCGACGCGTCGGCCGCGGAGTCCACCGCACCGTCCGCGGAGGGCGCACCCGCGCGGCGCCGTCGCCGCCGTCGCAAGCCCGCCGCCGCGGGCGCGTCGGCCGCCGTCGCCTCCCCCGCGGAGTAAACGGCCGCATGGTCGCACCCGAGCGGCGCACCCGCGTCGACGTCGTCGTCGCCTGCGCCATCGCGGTGCTCCTGCTCGTCGCCGCCGGCCTCGTCTGGCTGCGCAGCGACGCGCGGGGCACCGTCTCGGTCACCGCGGAGCACCCCGCCTCGCCCGCCGAGACGGCGCTGTCCGTCCCGGCGACGCTGTCCGAGGCATGGCGTGCCCCGAGCCAGGAGACCGCGGTCCCGCTGGTCGCGGGCGGCGCCGCCGTCACCGCGGACGGCGGGACCGTGCTCGGGCGCGACCCGGCCACGGGCACCGAACTGTGGCGCTACCAGCGCGACATGCCGCTGTGCGGCGCGATCGGTGCCTGGCACACCGTCGTGGCGGTCTATCGTGACCGGCTCGGGTGCGGTCAGGTCACCCAACTCGACGGCTCGTCGGGCACACGTCAGGCACAGCGCAACAGCGACGCCGACAACTCGGTGACCCTGTCCGAGGACGGCACCTACCTGACCTCCCGCGGATCGGAGCGACTCGAGGTGTGGCGCTCGGACCTGGTGCGCACCCTCGAGTTCGGGCGGGTGGACGCACCGGTGAATCCGGGCGCCCAGGCCCGCTCCGGCTGCACCCTGCTCTCCTCCGCGTCCAGCAGCAGCCGGCTCGCGGTGCTCGAGCGGTGCCCCGGCGAGTCCGCGGACCGGGTCAGCATCCTCAACCCGTCCCCCAAGGACAATTCGAAGCCCGAGGAGTACGGCTCGACCCTGCTCGACGACGCCGGGCAGGACGTCACCGGCGCGGCGGTGCTCGCCGTCTCCGGCGACCGCACCGCGGTGTTCGTGCCGGCCGGCGTCGGCGGCGGCGCCCGGATCGCCGTCTACGACGGCTCCGGATCGCTCGTGACACAGTTCCCGGTCAGCGGCGACGTCTCCCCCACCGCCCGGGTGGTGCGGTCCGGCTCGATCTTCTCGTGGTGGACCGGATCGCGTGTGATCAGCCTCCGCGCAACCGATTTCACGCCCGGCTGGACGGTCGAGGGCGCGCTGGGACCCGGCACCACGATGGCCGGTCAGTTCCTGGTCCCGGTGGACGGCGCAGTCGCGGTCGTCGATCCGACCACCGGCACCGAGACCGGCCGGGTCCCGGTGGACCGGACCGGCCCGGCCCCCACCGCACTGGGCGGTCAGCCGATCACCAGCGCCGCACTCGGCTCGATCCTGCTCGAGCAGCGTGGCGACGAACTTGTCGGCCTGCGCTGACCGCCGGCCGGCCTAGCCCGCGGTGAACGTCTTCAGGTCTGCGCCCGAATCCCAATGCGCCACCAGGTTTTCCGCGAGCTCACGGTAGGCCTGCCCACCCTTGCTCCGCCGGCCCGCGAGCACCGTCGCGCCCGAGGCACTCGCCTCGGCGAACCGCACCGTACGGGGGATCGCCGGCGCGAGCACCGGCAGGTCGTACCGGTCGGCGACATCCGAGAGCACGTCCCGGCTGTGCGTGGTGCGCGCGTCGTAGAGGGTCGGCAGCGCGCCGAGCAGACGCAGGTCCGGGTTGGTGATCTGCTGGACCTCGCCGACCGTGCGCAGCAACTGTCCGACGCCGCGGTGCGCGAGCGTCTCGCACTGCAGCGGCACCAGCACGGCGTTCGCGGCGGTGAGCCCGTTGAGCGTGAGCACGCCGAGAGACGGCGGGCAGTCGATCAACACGACGTCGAAGTCGTTGTCGAGGGTGGCGAGGGCGCGCTTGAGGCTGAACTCGCGGCCGGGCCGCATCAGCAGCACGGCCTCGGCGCCCGCCAGGTCGATGGTCGCGGGCACCAGCGAGATGCCCTCGTCGGTCTCGAGGATCACCTCCCGCATGGAGACCTGGCCGGTCAGCACCTCGTGCACCGAGGACTCCAGCCGATCCGGATTGTGTCCCAACGAGAACGTCAGGCAGCCTTGCGGATCCAGGTCCACCACCAGCACCTTGCGACCGAGTCCGGCGAGCGCGGCCGCCAGTGAGGCCACGGTCGTGGTCTTGGCGACCCCACCCTTTTGATTCGCCACAGCGAGCACAGTTGTCACGGCAGTGATCTTTGCCTACTTCGGCCGACATGGCGAGTGTTGACGCCGCCGCAGCCTGCCATGATGGAACGGTGACCACCGCCGAAGCCCGCATCGTGCTGCTGCGGCACGGCGAGACCGAGTGGGCGCGCACCGGCAGGCACACCAGCCACACCGACGTGCCGCTGACCGCCAACGGCGAGCAGCAGGCCCGGGCGGCCGGCGCGCGGATCGCCGCGCTCGGCCTGCGCGATCCGATGGCGCTGACCAGCCCCCTCGTGCGCGGTGCCCGCACGGCCGAGCTGGCAGGACTGAACGCGATGCCGTGGGACGCCCTGGTCGAGTGGGACTACGGCGACTACGAGGGGCTGACCACCCCCGAGATCCGCGAGAGCGTTCCCGGTTGGACGGTGTTCACCCATCCCTGCCCCGGCGGCGAGAAGGCGGAGTCCGTGCAGGCCCGCGCGGACATGGTGCTCGCGATCGCCGCCTCGTGCCTGGACGAGCGCGACGTGGCCCTGGTCGGGCACGGCCACTTCTCGCGGGCCCTGCTGGCCCGCTGGGCGGGTCTGCCGGTGCTGGAGGGCCGGCGGTTCGCCGCCTCCCCCGGCAGCCTGTCCGTGCTCGGCTTCGAACACGGCACGCATCAGATCGTCTCGCTCAACATCGAGTCGCAGTCGCCGAACGAAGAGAGGAATGTCTCATGATCCGACGGGTCACCCCCGAGGACGTCCCCGCGGTCACCGCCCTCGTGTACGAACTCGCCGAGTACGAGAAGGCGCGCCACGAGTGCACGGTGACCGAGTCGCAGTTGACGGCGGCGCTGTTCGGCGAGCACCCGTCGGTGTTCGGTCACGTCGCCGTGCAGGACGGCGCGGTGGTCGGCACGGCCCTGTGGTTCCGGAACTTCTCGACCTGGGACGGAGTGCACGGGATCTACCTCGAGGACCTGTACGTCAAGCCGGAGTTCCGCGGCGGCGGCCACGGGAAGGCGCTGCTCGCCGCGCTGGCCCGCGAGTGCACCTCGCAGGGGTACTCGCGACTGAGCTGGTCGGTGCTCGACTGGAATGCGCCGTCGATCGCGTTCTACGAGTCGCTCGACGCGAAGGCCCAGGACGAGTGGACCACCTACAGGCTCTCCGGTGACGCGCTGGCCCGCCTCGCCGGGCAGAGCTAGTCGGTCTGGACGCACCGCGCGGGGGTGCACGAACTCGGCGCACCCCCGCGCGTGCACTACGTGAGCACCGCACCCCCGTCGACGTGCAGGGTCTGCCCGGTGACGTTCACGGCATCCTCCGACAGTAGGTACGCCACGGCGCCGGCGACGTCACCCACGGTCTGCGCACGTTTGAGCGGGATCAACTGCTCGACCATCGTGTCGAAGATCCGCTCTCCGGGCACGCCACGGAGGGCCGGATCGTTCTCGGCGAGCCACTCGGCCGACTGCTTCCACATGTCGGTCCAGATCAGGCCGGGCAGAACCGCATTGACACGGACCGTCGGCGCAAGCGCCCTGGCCAGGGACTGCGTCATCGCGAGCACGGCGGCCTTCGACGAACCGTACGCGGTGAGCAGTTCGTTGCCGTTGCGTGCGGCGATGGACGAGAAGTTGACCACGGATCCCGCCCGACGGCGCTCGGCGAGGTGCCCGGCAAACGCCTGGATCGCGAAGAACGTTCCGCGGACGTTGACCGCGTAGGTCCGGTCCCAGTCGTCCACCTCGAGTGCGTCGTAGGGCCGGAATCCGCCGAGGCCCGCCACGTTGACCAACGCGCTCAGGTCCTCGTGCGACTCGAAGGCCGTTCCCACCGCCGCCTCGAGCGCGTCCACGTCGCGGATGTCCACGACGTGGCACGTGACGGGTACCTGCCGGGCCGAGACCGCTGCCGCCGTCTCGGCCAGCCGCGACTCGTCGATGTCGAGCAGCACCAGTCCGCGGCCCTGGGCGGCGAGCCGCTCCGCCACCCCGCGGCCCAGACCACCGCCCGCACCGGTGATCAGCACCGAACCCTGATCGGCCATGGCGCGCTACCGACCCGTACGGGCGGGCAGGTGGCCGACGGCGTCGTTCGCGGCCGCCAGGTCGTACAGGAGGTCGTGCGTGATCACGCCCGCCACGCTGCCGTCCTCGTTGTAGCCGACGATCGGACCGTGGAAGACGCCGAACATCAGCGACTCGATCTCCTGCTTGGGCAGGTGCACGATCCCGGCGGGCTCGTAGATGTAGTGGTTGGGGCCGATGGACTCGGCCTCGCCCTCGTAGGCCCAGCGACCGAAGATGTTGTAGGCCTCGGCGGCCCCGCAGTGCAGGTGCAGCGGCGCCTGCGCGTTCTCCGCCACGTACAGCAGGATCGAGGCCGCACCGGTCGTCTCGTTGATATTGAGCAGCTTGAA
This sequence comes from Rhodococcus sp. NPDC059234, assembly GCF_042754225.1. Lineage (NCBI taxonomy): Bacteria > Bacillati > Actinomycetota > Actinomycetes > Mycobacteriales > Nocardiaceae > Rhodococcus > Rhodococcus sp. NPDC059234. The sequence continues at coordinate 5,184 of NZ_JBHZAH010000132.1, read as the reverse complement.
GGACGTGCCCGGCATCGGGAACGGGGTCCACGCGATCGAGTCGCAGTCGACGACTCGCGACGCCAGACTCGGCGTCGGATTCGTCACCGGCGACATCGCCCGCGCAAAGACCGCGCCCACAGGCGCATTGGCCTCGGGGTCGATCTCTGGGCCGGCGAGCTGCGGCCGAACGGGGTCGACGACGTGCGCATCGGTGCGACGGTTGGTGGTGATCGACATCAGGTTTCCTCCTGTGATTGGCGACACAGGAATGCTCTGCCGTGGTGCACATCACGTCCATGACCTATTCTCGCGAGATCGTTAGACGAATATCTAAGGAACCGGGCCTGATGGACCTGAACTTTCGGCTCGTGCGCTACTTCGTGACTGTGGTCGACACCGGCACCTTCACGAAAGCCGCTGAGCTGCTGCACATTGCGACTCCTTCGCTGAGCCAGCAGATCCGCAAGCTCGAGGAGAGCCTCGGCGTCGTCCTGCTGGAGCGGGACCGGCACGGGGCCCGGCCCACCGAGGCCGGGCGGGAGTTCCTGGAGGACAGTCGACGGGTCCTGGCGGCCGCCGACGCGGCGCTGGGAACCGCCCGCCGCCACCGGCGCGGATCGGCCGGGGTGCTGCGCGTCGGATTCCTGGCGGGTGGCGCGGGCGAGCTGACGAGACCGATCGTCGACGAGTTCCATCGCACGGCACCGGAGATCGATCTCGAACTGACCCAGCTCGCCTGGGGCAGCGAGGTGCCGTCCCTCACCTCCGGGCAGGTCGACGTGGTCATCGCCCGGCCTCCCCTCGACGCGGACTCGCGGCTTCGCCGGATCGTGTTGTTCCAGGAACCGCGGGTCCTGCTGATGTCGCGCCAACACCCGTTGGCCCGCCGCCGGCGGCTGCGAATCTCGGATCTGACGGGTGTGATTCAAGTCGACACGCAGGAGGGGACGGCCGCGTGGCGCAGGTGGTGGTCCATCGATCCACGACCCGACGGCACTAGCCCCACCTACGGGCCGATGGTGCACAGCATCGAGGAACTCGTCCAGGTGGTCGCGACCAGCGACGCGGTCGCCATCACCGGTGCGAGCGTCGCGAAGCTGTTTCGCCGGGCAGACGTCGCGTCGCGGCCGCTCGTCGACGCCGAACCGTCGACCGTCGAGCTCGCGTTCCTCGACGGCCCGGTCTCGAAAACGACGCTGCAGTTCATTTCCGTGGCGACCGGACTGACCGCCGGCTAGCTCTCGCCCGGCGCCTGGTCTCCGTACTCCTGCGCCATCCACCGCGACGTCGGCGCACTGAAGAGCAGCACCAGCGCGGGCACCACGACCACGCCGAACGCGATTCCGAGCAGGAGTTGGTGCGAGTCGGTCAGCAGCGACCACACGAACGGCAGCATCAGCAGCTGTGCGACGACGGCGATCGCGCGTCCCCAGCGTTTGCCCACGAACAACGCGATTCCGGCCGCCAGCACCGCGCCACCGAGAATCACCAGCCAGCCGGCCGTGCCGTATCCGCTGGCCGTGCTCTGGTCCTCGCCGAGGAGGGCGCGGATCACCAGCACCACCGCGACCACGAGTGCGACGACGCCCTCCAGGCCTACGAGCGCTCCCGCGACTCGGACTGTGGTGGGCGGGGCGGACGACGTGGAAGGCTCGGACACGGCGCCAGCCTATAGAACGGCGCGACCCGGCTAGGCTGATGCCCCGTGCGCGCGCTGCTGATCGTCAACCCCAATGCCACCTCCACCACCCCCGCGGCCCGCGACCTCCTCGCGCACGCACTGTCGAGCCAGGTGCAGGTTCGGGTGGTGCAGACCACCCATCGCGGTCACGCCGCCGAACTCGCCCGTCGCGCCGCGCTCGAGGGCGTCGGGCTGATCATCGTGCACGGCGGCGACGGCACGGTGAACGAGATCGTCAACGGCCTGCTCGGCGCCCCCGAACCCGGATCCATGCGAGCGGTCACCATCGGTCCGATCCCGCCCGTCGCCGTGGTGCCCGGCGGCTCGGCGAACGTGTTCGCCCGATCCCTGGGCATCAGTCAGGATCCGGTGGTCGCGACCAACCAGCTGATCGAACTGCTCGAACTGCGCGAGCGTCGCAGCGTGGGACTCGGTCACTGCGACGGCCGCTGGTTCACCTTCAACGCCGGCCTCGGACTCGACGCGCAGGTGTGCGAGGCCATCGACGCGAGCCGCAGCAACGGCCACGCCGCGACGCCCGCCCGCTACGTGCGAACGGCGATCCGCACCTTCTTCCGCAACAAGTCGCTCGAACCGGCGCTCACGGTCGAGGTTCCCGGCCACGATCCGGTCGACGGGGTGCACTACGCCTTCGTGTCCAACTCGAGCCCGTGGACGTATCTGGACGAGCGGCCCGTCCGGGTGAACCCGGAGACCTCGTTCGACAGCGGACTCGGGGTGTTCGCGATGAAGACGACGGCGGTCGCACCGAGCCTGCGCGTGGTCCGCCAGCTACTCACTCCCGGCTCACAACCCAAGTCGCGCAACCTTTTTCGAGTGGACGACGTGCCGAAGGTGCGCATCCGCTCGAGGGTCCCGATCGGCCTGCAGATGGACGGCGACTACATCGGCATGCGCAGCGACGTGGAGTTCGTGTCCGTACCCGGCGCACTGACCGTGATTGCCCCCAGCCGGGCCTGACGCTCCGCGTTCCACGGAGACAGTTCGGACGAAATTCTACGCCCCTAGTGCAAAATCGCCGCGAGCGGGGTACAAAGTAACGCAGACCACACCGTGGTGACCGCAAGAGTGAGTTACCCCACGGACGGGCCAATTTCTATTGACTTCCTGCGCGTTCGTGAAAGCATTCACAAGCAACAGCGCGGAAACAATCGACTGACCGCGCATGAATTACGCGATACGAGACGGTGCGAATCGCACCCGGTAAAGGAGCAGAAGGATGGACTGGCGCCACAAGGCAATCTGTCGGGACGAAGACCCGGAGTTGTTCTTCCCCGTGGGCAACAGCGGTCCGGCCATTGCGCAGATCGCGGACGCCAAGGTGGTGTGCAACCGTTGCCCCGTCACCGCCGACTGCCTGTCCTGGGCACTCGAGTCCGGCCAGGACGCAGGCGTGTGGGGCGGCATGAGCGAGGACGAGCGTCGCGCGCTCAAGCGTCGCAACGCGCGCACTCGCGCCCGCACCGCGGTCTAGTCACCGCCCAGCATACGAACGGGCCCGGCACCTTCAGGTGCCGGGCCTTTGTCGTCCGCGGAGACAGTCAGGGTCGCGGGGCGCGGCGGCCGAGGGGCACCCGCAATGCGGCGTCGGTGCCGCCGTCCGGACCCGGGTTCAGGCCCAGCGAGCCACCCAGTTCCGCGGAGACCAGCGTCCGCACGATCTGCAGACCCAGCCGGTCCGACCGCTCCAGGCTGAATCCGGGCGGCAGCCCGCGTCCGTCGTCGTGGATGACCACGTCCAGCCAGCGCGCCGAGCGCCGCGCCTGGAGGGTCACCGTGCCGGGCGCCCCCGGCTCGAAGGCGTGCTCGATGGCGTTCTGCACCAGTTCGGTGAGCACCATCACCAGCGGGGTCGCGCGCTCCGCGGGGAACACCCCGAGACTGCCCTCACGCCGGATCTGCACGGCGCTGTTGACCACCGCGACATCGGCCATGATCGGCACCAGCCGATCGACCAGCTCGTCGAGGTTGACCTCCTCGTCGACGGACATCGACAGGATGTCGTGCACCAGCGCGATGGAGGTGACCCGCCGCACCGATTCGCTCAGCGCCTGCCGGGCCTCGTCGTTGCCGGTGCGCCGCGCCTGCAGCCGCAGCAGCGCGGCCACGGTCTGCAGGTTGTTCTTCACCCGGTGGTGGATCTCCCGGATGGTCGCGTCCTTGCTGAGCAGCGCGCGGTCCCGACGCTTGACCTCGGTCACGTCCCGGATGAGGACCGCCGCACCGGAGGGCTGGCCGCCCGGACGCAACACCAGGGTGCGCACGAGGACGATCGCGCCACGCGCCTCGACCTCCATCCGCTTGCCTGCCTTGCCTGCGAGCGCGCTCCGGATGTCGTTCGCCACGTCCTGGGCGTCGAACGGGTCGGTCACGAGCGTCCTGGTCACCGAGGCGAGGTCGCGGCCCTTGAGTGTCGTCGTGGTCAGCCCCATCCGGTGATAGGCCGAGAGCGCGTTCGGGCTGGCGTAGACGACCGTGCCGTCCGAGTCGAGGCGGATGAATCCGTCCCCCGCGCGGGGGCTGGAGAGGATCTCGCTGTGCTCCTCCGGCGTGGGGAAGGTCCCCTCGCTGATCATCTGGCACAGGTCGCCCGCGCAGTCGAGATAGGCCACCTCGAGGGGGCTGGACTGGCGTTTCTGGGTGGGGTTGGTGTCCCGGCTGAGCACCGCGATCACCTCGCCGTTGCACCGGACCGGGATCGCCTCGCGCCGCACCGGGGTCCCGTCGACGGGCCGTTCGTCGGGCACGCGCACGATCCGCCACTCGGCCATGGCCTGGCGCACGTGCGGGTGCTCGACGTCCGAGGCGACCCAGCCGACCGCGTCCTCGGCGAAGGCGGTCGGCGCTGTGGTCGGCCGGCACTGGGCGACGCACACCAGGTCGCCGGGGCCGCCGATGTCGAGCCTGCCGACGTCCGCGCTCACCCACAGCAGCACGTCCGCGAACGACAGGTCCGCGAGCAGCTGCCACTCCCCGACCACCCGCTGCAGGTGGTCGACGGCGTCACCGGGCAGGTCGGTGTACTCGGCGAGCAGGTCGCTCAGTGTGGACATCGGTCAGCGCCGGCAGGTCAGGAGATGACGGCGATCAGGTCGCCCTGCTGGATGACGTCCCCGACGGTGACGCCGACCGAGGTCACCGTGCCGGGTACCTCGGCGAGGACCGGGATCTCCATCTTCATCGACTCCAGGATGACGAGGGTGTCACCCTCCTTGACCTCGTCGCCTTCGGCGACAATCACCTGGAAGACGGTGGAAACCATCTCGGCACGGACGTCTTCTGCCATCGAGCACCTCGCTTGTGTTGACCTGCCAATGGAAGTACAGCCAACCACACGTGGAAGAATGTCCCCGAGCGAGATCTGAGGGAAGGAGACAACCATGGGTAAGCGTGGTCGCAAGAAGCGCAGCCGCAAGGGCAACAAGGCCAACCACGGCAAGCGTCCGAACAGCTGACGCGCCGTAGGCGAAGCCTCACGAGGGCCGGGACACATCGTGTCC
>NZ_JBHZAH010000131.1:0-12651 GCF_042754225.1 Rhodococcus sp. NPDC059234 | reverse complement strand
CTCAGGTTGTTTTCCAGACCGAGGCCGTACGCCCCGAGACCGAGCATCAACGCGACCATCACACCGATCACGGTGAATCGGAGGCGGTAGACGAGTCGGCCCCAGGTGGCGAACACTATTGAACTCCTTGACGCCCGATGAGCAGGGCTGACAGCGGTCTGAACGGCTGCAACCAGGCACCCTCGTCGGGCAGCGAGTCGAGGCTGACCCGCGGCAGCGGCTCGCGGAACACCCCGGGGATGTCCTCGAGGTCTACGAACTCGAGGATCTCCGAGGCGACCGCCCAGCTCGCGTGTTCGCGGAAGCCGAGAACTTGAACTGGGACGCCGGTTGCTGCGATGTCCTCCAACGGCTCGCGAAAAGCCTGCCCGTCGGCGGAGGCGACCATGATGCCCGCCAGGCCCCCGTCGCGCGCACGGAGGGCGATGTGGTCGAGCATGTCGGCGTCGACATCGCTGTCCTCATCGATCTTCGGCTTGGCGAACACCGCGAAACCCACATTACGCAAGGCCTCGACCCAGGGGCGGACGACGTCGGCGCTGCCCGGAGCGATGTTCGTGAACACCGTCGCCTCAGGTTCGAGACGTACCGCGCTGGTCCCCGACAGTTCGGCGGTGCGGCCGAGCAGCCATCGGCCGAGTGCGTCGAATCGTGGCCGGTAGGCGGCGGTCGGACGGCCACCGAGGATGGCGCCGAGCCCCATGTCGAGGTTCGGCGCGTCCCACACCAGCAGCACCCGCCTGGGGTGGCGCACCTCACTGGAGTCGCTGCCGGGTGAGTTCGATCCCACCGCCGTGCTGGTGTCCGGTAATTCGCTGACGCTCATCGTTCGACCTTTCCCCAGATCAGTTCGGTGATCGGACGGCCGACGCGATGCGCCTTGTCCTCGAACTTGGTGACCGGGCGCTCGTGGGTCATCGGCGACTCGATGCCGCCTGCCGCGAGTTCGTCCCAGTCCAGGCGCTTCAACCGGGGTTCTGCGTCGCCCGTCTCGGCGATCCACTCGGCGTACTCCGCGTGGTCGGTGGCCACGTGCAGCACGCCGCCGGGCATCAGCCGGTCCGCGATCAGCGCGAACGTCGGGGCCTGCAGCAGCCTGCGCTTGTGGTGGCGGGCCTTGGGCCAGGGGTCGGGGAAGAAGACGCGGGCCCCCGTCAGCGATGCCGGCGCCAGCATGTTCTCCAGTACGTCCATCGCGTCGCCGCGCAGCACCCGGATGTTCGGGATCGACTCCCGCTCGACGGCCTGCAGCAGCTGTGCCAGCCCCGGGCGGTACACCTCGACCGCCAGCAGGTTCACGTGCGGCTCCGCCTTCGCCATCGCGGTGGTCGCGGTACCGGTACCGCAGCCGATCTCGACGATGGTCGGGGCCTGTCTGCCGAACCACGCCGCGGTGTCGAGCGGTTCGTCCGACACGTCGGCTCCGATCACCGGCCACAGTCGATCCCACGTCTGCTGCTGGGGGTCGGTCAGAGCGCCGCGGCGCGATCGGAAACTGGTGACCCGGGGGTACAGGCGGGAGCCCTGTTCGGCGGCTCCAGCCACCCGGGGTTCGGCGTCATTCACCGGACCATTGTCACGCATGCGACCAGTTTCCGGCAGCTGGGCCTTAAGGGGAACTTGAGAGTTTCCTGGGAGACCGCGCAACCGAGGCGACGCGGACGGGCGGGCACGGCCACCTGTTCGGACCGTCGGAATTGCCTCGACCTGCATCTTCGTGCATAGATTCCGGTGCTCGCCCGATCTCGTCGCGCGGTCGCGTTCCCGGTGTGACGACGTGCGGTGCGTGCGATCATCGTTACCGGACGCGCCGGGGAGGGCGCGCCGACTTCTCCGTACTTCTCTGTGCATCTTTTCGATGCGTTCGTTCTGGGGGTTGAGACGCGATGCCGTCTACGAGCATGGACCGACTGCTGCAGGGCCTGGGTGAGGCCGATCGCGCGGCCGCGGCGACGATCGGTCGGGCAGCCCGACACGTCGACGACGTGGTCCGCGTCGAGGTCACCGGGCGGTCCGGAGTCGGGAAGTCCGCGCTCGTCGCGGCGCTCGGTCCGGTGCCGGGCGCGGTCGTCGAGGAGACGGACTCCTGGGACGTGCCGGGTGAACGCGACCCGGACCTCACCGCGGACGTCGTGGTGCTGGTGGTCCTGGACCCGCCGCGGTCCGCGGACCGGGCGGCCCTGCGCTCGGCGGGGGAGCGGGCGCAGGTCGTGCTGGGCAAGGCGGACACGCTCCGCGATCCCGCGGGGGCCGCGGACCGCTGCGCCGAGGAGCTCGGGACGTCGTGCCTTGCGGTCGCGCCGGTCGGCGACATCACCGGACTGGACGCGGTCCGGGATGCGTTCGCGGCCCGGGTCGCGGCGATACGCGCGCAGCGGTCCGCCACGCTGCTCACCGAGCTGCGGTCGCGTTCGGGCACCGCGGCCCTGCGCGATCCGATCGAGGCCTACCTGGCCGGAGACGAGGGAGTCCGGCTCGCCGCAGTCGCGACCGGCGAACCGGTGCCCGCAGACGAGAGCCGACAGCAGGCGCTGCGCCGCGCCCTCGACTGGCGCGAACGGATGGCGTCGACGCGGGACGCCCGGGCCATGCGTGCGGCCGTCACCCTCCAGCGCGACGCCGTCCGGTCCTGGGGTCGCGATGGGTGAGGACTCGGCCGCGCCGCCCGCCGAACTCGCCGGGGTGCTGCGGCGGTGGTGTCCCGACCTGTCGGTCGGCCTCGACCGCCCCGAACCGGTGGACCGGCATCCGAGCGTGTCCGTGCTCGGACTGTCCGGCGCCGGCGGGGGTGAGCTCGCCGCGCGGCTGCGGTTCGCCGCACCGGGGCTGCGGTTCGCCGAGCACCCCGATCCCTGCGCCGCGGTCGTGCTGATGGTCCTCGACGCGTCTGGTCCGCTCGGCCGCGAGGAACTGGACCTGCTGCGGTCGGGCACCGCGGAGGCGTGGTCGGTGTCGTTCGCGCTCACCGGGATCGACGTGCACCGCGGCTGGGAGTCGGTACGCGAGCGTGACGAGGCACTGCTCGCCGAGCACGCGCCCCGGTTCGTCGGCGCCGTGATCCACCCGATCTCCGGCCACGGCGACGAATCCCTGTCAGGGCTGCTCGACGAGCTCGGCGCGGCGCTCGGCAGGGATCGGACCCGCACGCAGGGCCCGACCCACGAGCGCCGGCGGGCGGCCGCGGATCGGGCCCGGGAACGGGTCCGGTCCGCCGCGACCGCCCTCCGGGGCGACGAGGACGCCGCCGCGCTGCGCGCGCAGCGGGCCGAGCTGATCGCCGCCCGTGACGGCGTCCGGACCGAGTCCGCCGCGACCCTGCGCCGGCTGACCGCGCTGGCGCGGGTCGACCTGGTGCACGACGTCGGCGACCGGGTGCGTGCGCTGTCGGCGACCGCGCGGTCGCGGATCGACCGCGCCGACCGGTCCGGGCTGACCCGGTTCCCGGACTGGTTGCGGGAACAGGTGGTCGGGCTGACCGCGGACCTGGACGAGGCGGCGGGTGATCGCCTGGACGGGATCGGTGCGCAGGTGGTGGGCCCAGCGGAGGCGGCGGTCGGGGCGCCGAACCGCACACCCCCGGCGGTGGACGGTCCGGAGCCCCGCCACCGAGGTGCGGAGGACCGGATGACGATCCTGGTCGGCGCGTCCGCGGGGCTGGGCCTCGGCCGGCTGGTGATGTCACCGATCGGGGCGGTGCCCGCGCTCAACCTGGCGAGCATTCCCGTCGCCCTCCTGATCGGTGGGGCCGCGGCCTGGTGGCTGACCCGAGCGCGTGGGCAGGTCGCCGATCGCAACCACCTGCGGCAATGGACGACCGAGACGCTCGCACAGGTGCGGGCGGTGCTCGAGCAGCGGGCGCTGGGGCGGCTCGTGGACACCGAGGCGCGCGTCGCCGACGCGCTGCTCGCCGCGCATCGGCGGCGGGTGGCCGAGGCGGACGACCGGCTCGCCGCGCTGGACCTGCAGCTGCGCGAGTGCGTGGCCCGGACGTCGGGACGGTTGGCCGCGTGCGAACGCGACCTCGCCGTGCTCGACCGATACCTGGGCGCGGGTCGTGCGGAACCGGTGCCGGGCGGGGCGCGTCAAAGCCTCTGAGCGACCGGTCCGGATCCGGCCGGTCCCCAGCGGAAGGAGCCGCGATGTTCATTTCCGACGACCTGTTGCTCGGTGCGCACGACCTCGGTGACCACCCGATGGGTGCGGACGTCGGCGAGTTCGCGGTGCACGACCCGACCGTGGACCTGGACGGGGACGGAATCCTCGAGTCCCGCAGCGTCGCCGGTGAGGCGGGTGTCGCGATCGCGTCGGACCTGGACGGGGACGGGTTCGCCGACCACGTCACCACGGTCGAGCGGGACGGCGAGTACGCCGCGTGGGAGGCCCACCGGGATCCCGACGGGGCGCTGCGGTGGGAGCGCACCGACCACGGTCGGCTCTAGGAAGCCCCGATCCGTATCGGCAGAGCAGCTCGGCTGTCGTTCATCAGCATCGAAATTCCCGAAAACCGAGAGGAGTTGGACGCTTGTCCGTATAAAGGTTCGCGTGTGTGGTTGTGTCACACACATCGAAACCTCTGCACAGGGCTTCCGCACGAGCGACCGCGGGGCCTGTATTTGATCGAACGGAGATCTACATGTCCCGATCCTCGATGGCTCGCGTTGCTGCGGCCGCCGCCTCCGGTGCCCTCGTCGTGGCCGGTGTGACCGTCGGCGTCGGCCTCGGCGCCGGCACGGCCAGCGCGGCCGGCACCTGCAACCAGAGCAGCCAGGCGAGCAAGAACGACATCAGCACCTGGGGCATCACGCACAACTACTCCAAGACCGTCTCCGCCGTCCAGGCGTCCGCGGGCACCGAGATCACCTACACCACCGTGGTCTCCACCACCGGCATCGGCAATCCGTACGTCAACACCATCAACGACATCCCGCCCGCCGGCTTCGGCGCGCCGGTCAAGGCCACGGTCACCGCGTACCAGGTCGGCATCCCGACCGGCCAGCACGAGTCCGTGGTGACCCCCACCCAGAACGGCAACGGCTGGAAGGTCACCGACACCGGCTGGTTCGTCAACTCCTCGAACCCGGTCACCCTGAAGATGACCTACAAGATCCCGAGCAACGCCTCGATCGGCTCGCAGATCACCAGCGGCGGCGTCGGCGTGGCCGGCACCGTCGGCGTCTCCAACGAGATGCCGAACCTGACCGCCTGCTTCACCGTCCGCGTCCCGAACCCGGGCGAGGTCACCACCGGCAGCCTGGACCTGGCGGGCCTCGGCTCGGCGGACGGCCAGCTCAGCTCCACCGGCTCGGTGTCCGACGTTCTCGGCGACACGATCACCCGGGTTCTGCAGAACGGCAGCTAGTACGCACGAGCACTGACACCGCCGGCGGTGACGATGAACGAATCGTCACCGCCGGCGGGGTCTTCGGTCAGGCCCGGGCGGCCGCGTACTCCGCTGCCCGCGCCTTGACCTCGTCGGACGCCCGTCGCGGCGAACCCGCGTCGAAGGGCGGCTGCGGGTCGTACTCGATCCACAGTTGCGCGGCCTCCGCCGCGGTCCGGTCGACGAGCAGTTCGACCAGGCGCAGTGCCATGTCGATGCCGCTCGACACCCCGGCCGCCGTGAGGATGCGCCGGTCCAGGTGCTCGACGACCCGCTGATCGGTCGGTTGCGCGCCGAACGACGCCAGGAGGTCGAGCGCCGCCCAGTGGCTGGTGGCGGTGAGTCCGTCGAGCAGTCCGGCGGCACCGAGGACCAGCGAACCGGTGCACACGGAGGTGGTGAACCGGGAGGTGGCGTGGGCGCCGCGCACCCAGTCGAGGGTCGGTCCGTCGGTCAGCAGGTCCCGGGTCCCGATACCGCCGGGGAACACGAGGACGTCGGGATCCGGCATCTCGTCGAAGGTCGCATCCACCTCGATGCCGAGGAAACCGTTCTCCGAGCGAACCGGGGTGCGGGTCGCACCGACGAACGTCACGTCGATCGAGGGCACGCGTTGGAGCACTTCGTACGGGCCGATCGCATCGAGTGCGGTGAAGCGCGGGAACAGGGCGACGGCGACGCTGGTCATGACTGGACCTCTTCTTCCGTGGGAATGTGACCGAAGGTGCGGCGGTAGTGGTCGGGTGGACTGCCGAGACGCCTGAGGAACGCGCGGCGCATCGACTCGGCGGTGCCGAATCCGGTGCGCGCCGCGATCGCCCGGATCGGGTCGGTCGACTCCTCGAGTGCCCGCCGCGCGGCCTCGACGCGAATCTCGGCGACGTAGCGGCCTGGCGTCATCCCGACCTGTTCGACGAAGCGGCGCTGGAAGTGGCGTTCGCTCATGGACGCGGCATCGGCGAGGACGCCGACCCGGTGATCGCCGCCCGGACTGCCGTCGATCCGGTCCTGGGCGGCGCGGACCGCGTCGTCCCGGGCCCGTTGAATCCAGACCGGGGCCGCGAACTGCGACTGGTTGCCCGGGCGGTGCAGGAACATCACCAGCCAGCGGGCCACCGTTTGCGCGGTCTGCACGCCGACGTCCTTGCGCACGAGGGCCAGTGACAGGTCCATCCCCGCGGTCACCCCGGCGGAGGACCAGACGGGGCCGTCCTGGATGTAGACCGGTTCCGGGTCGACGGTCAGTCGGGGATATCGGGCGGCGAGTTCGCCCGCGTGTGCCCAGTGCGTCGTCACCCGCCTGCCGTCGAGCAGGCCGGCCGCGGCCGCGAGGAAGGCGCCGGTACACACCGTGGCCAGGCGCCGGGGACGGGCGCTGCCCAGCCAGTCGACCAGTCGCGGATCGTCCGCGGCCCGATGCACACCGTCGCCACCCGGAACGACCAGAAGGTCCGGGTCGGTGGCGTCCAGGTCGTCGAGTCCGATCGCGTGCAGGCCGAGTCCGCTCTCGGTGGCGACCCGTCCCGCGCGGCCGGCCACCACGTCGACCCGGTAGCCGTCGCGGGATCCGGCGTGCGCGAGCACCCGGTGGGCGGAGGTGAAGATCTCGTGCGGGCCGACGGCGTCGAGGGCCTGGACGCCGTCGAACGTGAGAATCACGACATGTCGGAGGGGCACGTCTCGATCGTCGGTCGACAGGTCGGTGGCGTCAATGACACGGATCCCACGTTTTCCGCCATGCGGGGGGAGTGCGACGCCGGTGGCTGAATCGTTCCTGTGAGGCATCTGACCAGACCCGATTCCCAGATCCGGGACGGGCGGAGTTAACCTCTTAGCAGGACACCCGGCACCCGTGTCGTCCGCCACCGTGTGCAACCACTCGCACGCGGCGGTCGAGCAGCGGGTAGCACCCCGCCGAGAGGGAGCAATCGGCTCCACCGCATGCCTCTTCGGGCGTGCGGTCGATTCGATTCCGGCACACCCAGGGAGAGTTTGATGACCTCAGCGACCATTCCAGGTCTGAACGGTACTGACGCGCCTACCTCGCATGGCGAGCTGCTCGCCTGGGTCCGCGAGGTAGCCGAGCTCACGCAGCCCGATCGAGTCGTGTTCGCGGACGGTTCCGACGAGGAATGGGACCGTCTGACCGCCAAGCTGGTCGAGGCAGGCACCTTCACCCGCCTGAACGACGAGAAGAAGCCGAACTCCTTCCTCGGAAACTCCGACCCGTCCGATGTGGCGCGCGTCGAGTCCCGCACCTACATCTGCTCGCGCGAAGAGATCGACGCCGGCCCCACCAACAACTGGATGGACCCGGCGGAGATGCGGTCGCTGATGACCGGGCTCTACCGCGGCTCGATGCGCGGCCGGACCATGTACGTGGTGCCGTTCTGCATGGGTCCGCTCGGTGCCGACGACCCGAAGCTGGGCGTCGAGCTCACCGACTCCGAGTACGTCGTCGTGTCCATGCGCATCATGACCCGCATGGGCCAGGCCGCCCTGGACAAGCTGGGCACCGACAAGCCGTTCGTGAAGGCGCTGCACTCGGTGGGTGCCCCGCTGGCCGACGGCCAGGCCGACGTGCCGTGGCCGTGCAACGACACCAAGTACATCACCCACTTCCCCGAGGACCGCGAGATCTGGTCCTACGGCTCCGGCTACGGCGGAAACGCGCTGCTGGGCAAGAAGTGCTACTCGCTGCGCATCGCGTCGGCGATGGCCCACGACGAGGGCTGGCTGGCCGAGCACATGCTCATCCTCAAGCTGATCTCGCCGGAGAACAAGAACTACTACGTCGCGGCCGCGTTCCCGTCGGCGTGCGGCAAGACCAACCTCGCGATGATCCAGCCGACCATCCCGGGCTGGCGTGCCGAGACCCTCGGTGACGACATCGCGTGGATGCGCTTCGGCGAGGACGGCCGCCTGTACGCGGTGAACCCGGAGTTCGGGTTCTTCGGTGTCGCGCCGGGCACCAACCACGGCTCCAACCCGAACGCGATGAAGACCGTCGAGGCAGGCAACACCCTGTACACCAACGTCGGTCTCACCGACGACGGCGACGTGTGGTGGGAGGGCCTGGAGGACAAGCCCGACCACCTCATCGACTGGAAGGGCAACGACTGGACCCCCGAGTCCGGGACGCCCGCCGCCCACCCGAACTCGCGCTACTGCACCCCGATGTCGCAGTGCCCGATCCTCGCCCCAGAGTGGGACGACCCGCAGGGCGTGCCGATCTCGGCGATCCTGTTCGGTGGCCGCCGCAAGACGACGGTCCCGCTGGTCAGCGAGTCCTTCGACTGGCAGCACGGCACCTTCCTCGGCGCGACGCTGTCGTCCGAGCAGACCGCCGCGGCCGAGGGAGCGGTCGGCACCGTCCGCCGCGACCCGATGGCGATGATCCCGTTCATCGGCTACAACGCCGGTGACTACATCAACCACTGGATCACCCTCGGCAAGAACGCCGACTCGGAGAAGCTGCCGAAGATCTTCTATGTCAACTGGTTCCGTCGCGGCGACGACGGTCGCTTCCTGTGGCCCGGCTTCGGTGAGAACTCCCGCGTGCTCAAGTGGATCGTCGACCGCATCGAGCACAAGGTGGGCGCGCAGACCACCCCGATCGGTTTCGTTCCGACCGCCGCGGACCTGGAGCTGACCGGTCTCGACGTGGCCGCCGCCGACGTGGACGAGGCGCTGGCGGTGAACGTCGAGGAGTGGAAGCAGGAACTCCCGCTCATCACCGAGTGGTTCGAGTTCCTCGGCGAGAAGGTGCCCTCGGGCATCCGCGACGAGTTCGAGGCGCTCAAGCAGCGCCTGGGCTAGTCCGCAGCTTTCGGGTGAGGGGAACCATCAATCGGTCCAACTGGTTGATGGTTCCCCTCGCCCGTTTTCGGGAGTCCGGTTTCGGGGGGACACGGGCGCAGTGGTGCAATAAACACACAGACAGCGACACCCGGGACCCGCGCGGCCGGGGAGAGGATCAGCGATGAGCCAGATCTACGAGAACGTCACCGAACTGGTCGGCCGGACGCCGCTGGTGCGGCTGAACCGGGTCACCGACGGGGCGCAGGCCCAGGTCGTCGCCAAGCTCGAGTTCTACAACCCCGCCAACAGCGTCAAGGACCGGATTGGCGTGGCGATCATCGACGCGGCCGAGGCCGAGGGTGCGCTGAAGCCCGGCGGCACCATCGTCGAGGGCACCTCCGGCAACACCGGTATCGCGCTGGCCATGGTCGCGGCGGCTCGCGGCTACAAGGTCATCCTCACGATGCCGGAGACGATGTCGACCGAGCGCCGGGTCATGCTGCGCGCGTACGGCGCCGAGATCGTGCTCACCCCGGGTGCCGAGGGCATGGCCGGCGCGGTGAAGAAGGCCGAGGAGATCGTCGCCCAGACCGAGAACGCCGTCCTGGCGCGCCAGTTCGCGAACCCGGCCAACCCGGCCATCCACCAGGCCACCACCGGCGAAGAGGTCTGGGCCGACACCGACGGCGCGGTCGACATCTTCGTCGCGGGTATCGGCACCGGCGGCACCCTCACCGGCGTCGGCCGGCTCCTGCGCGAGCGCAAGCCCGACGTGAAGATCGTCGGCGTCGAGCCCGCGGACTCGCCGATCCTCACCGGCGGCCAGCCCGGCCCGCACAAGATCCAGGGCCTCGGCGCGAACTTCGTCCCCGAGATCCTCGACCGCGACATCTACGACGAGATCATCGACGTCGAGCTCGACGACGCGATCCGCACCGCCCGTGACCTCGGCACCGACGAGGGCATCCTCGGCGGAATCTCCGCGGGCGCGAACGTGTGGGGCGCGCTGCAGCTGGCGAAGCGCCCGGAGAACGCCGGGAAGCTGATCGTCGTGGTGGTTCCCGACTTCGGCGAGCGGTACATCTCCACCCCGCTCTTCGAACACATCCGGGACTGAGCGTCGTGGGCTTGCTGCGCACGATTCGAGAGGATCTGCAGGCCGCGCGCGGTCACGATCCGGCTGCGCGCAGCAACATCGAGAACGCCGTCGTCTATTCGGGGCTGCACGCCATCTGGTCGCACCGGGTCGCGCATCGCATGTGGGCTGTGCCCGCGCTGCGCGGCCCGGCGCGGGTGCTCGCGCAGTTCACCCGGTTCCTCACCGGCATCGAGATCCATCCCGGTGCGACCATCGGCCGGCGCTTCTTCATCGACCACGGCATGGGTGTGGTGATCGGTGAGACCACCGAGATCGGTGACGACGTGATGCTCTATCACGGCGTCACGCTCGGTGGTAGGTCGCTGGCGAAGACGAAGCGGCACCCGACCGTCGGCAACCGGGTGACGATCGGCGCGGGCGCCAAGGTGCTCGGACCGATCACGATCGGCGACGACAGCGCGGTCGGCGCGAACGCCGTCGTCACCCGTGACGTCCCGGTGGACTCCATCGCGACCGGCATTCCCGCGACCATTCGGCACCGCAGCGGCAAGCAGCACGAGCAGTTGGTGGACCCGACGTCCTACATCGACCCGGCGATGTACATCTGACGTCCCTCGACCCGTTCGCGGGCTACGGGGTGAGGCTGGGTTCGTCGCGGGTGGACAGCGTCACCACGGCCTTGAGGATGTGCCGGTGCGCCTCGAGCCGGGTCTCGAGCGAACGCAGGATGTCGGCGACGGTGTGCTCGGCGAGATCGCCGGTCAGGTCGACGCTCGCGACGAGGTACACCTGGCGCGGTCCGAGGTACTCCATCCGCAGCATGGTCACCCGATCCACCTCGGGCAACGCCAGCAGGGTGTTCAGCCCGGCGGTCTGCAGCTGCGGCGCGGCCTCCTCGCCGACGAGGAATCGGCGGTTGCGGTCGATCAGGACGACGGCGATGACCCCAAGCAGGACGCCGACCGCGATGGATCCGATCGCGTCGGGGACGGGGGATCCGGTGAGCTGGTGCAGCAGCACGCCGGCGAAGGCGATCACGAGGCCGATCAGGGCGGCGGCGTCCTCGGCGAAGACGGCCCGAACGGTGGGATCGGACGTCTTCAGTGCGTGCTCGAGCAGGTCGCGATCTACGTCCGCGGCCTCCGCGCGGACCTGCCGGAACGCCTGGTTGAAGGAAACGGCTTCCAGCACAAAGGAAATTCCCAGAACCGCGTAGGCGACTCCGAAGTCGGTGGCAGGTTCCGCGTGAAACAGTTCCTGGATACCGTGCGTGATCGAGACCCCCGCGCCGAGTGCGAACAGCGCCAGCGCCGCGAACATCGACCAGACGTAGGCCTCGCGCCCGTACCCGAGGGGATGCGCGGGGTCGGGGCGGCGCCGGGACCGGCGGTTCGCGATGAGCAGCAGCACCTCGTTTCCGGTGTCGGCCCACGAGTGGGTTGCCTCGGCGACCATCGAGGCGGACCCGGTCAGCGCCGCGGCAACCGACTTGGCCAGGGCGATGGCGAGGTTCGCCCCGAACGCGAGCAGCACGGTCAGCGTGCTCTCGTCCTCGGGCGCGGACGGGGAGGCATCGTTTCCGGTGGCGGGCAGACTCATGCCCCGAACGATAGGCCTCGAATTCGATGCGGTCTCACCCCCGGCAGCCACGGGTTGATCTTGAATTGCTAACGATCGGCCGAATGCGGTCGATCAGGTCGACAGCGGCCAATACCGTTCTGTCGGCTGTTGCGCCGCCGGCCCCATGCCGACGGTCGTGGCCGCCGGCCAGACGCGTGACCAAACGAAAGGTTCGACATGCAGAGCAGTACCAGGAGCAGTGTGAAGAGGATCGCCGGCGGCATGGCCGTGACGGCGGCGACGGCCGCCGTGGTGGCGATGGCGATGCCCGCGACGGCATCTGCCGCGACCATCGCGCCGCCCACCGTCGTGGCGACGTCCACCGGCAACAGCATCACCATGAAGCTGACCAACCCGAACCCGCTGCTCAGTCTCACCGGGTGCCAGGCGTTCGTGGTCAACGCGAAGGACGTGCCGGCGGTGGTCTCCGATCCGACCAAGCTGCTCGACGCGGGTGTGGTCGTGTACCCGAACGTGTCGAACGTGCTGAGCCTGTTCGGTGCGCTCCCCGGCGCGACCGTCACCAACACCGTCAACGACATCCCGACGGGGATCTACGGCGTGATCGGCGGTTGCGTGAGCCTGCTCGACATCACCCACCCGGTGATCGACCAGCCGCAGATCATGCAGGTGGGTCTGCTTCCGTCCGGAAGCGGTGACGGCAGCGCGTCGATTCCCTTCGGCAGCTGACGTTTTCACTCTTCACACGGCTCCCCGCCCGGACGGCGCGTGCGCTCGATCGACTTCGAGC
>NZ_JBHZAH010000130.1:0-12921 GCF_042754225.1 Rhodococcus sp. NPDC059234 | reverse complement strand
ATACTGTGATTGGCACAATGGTTTCAAGACCCCGCGTCGGCGTTCGCGGGATGGAGGGAGTTTCTCGGTGGGTTCAGACACCACGGTCCTGGTCACGGTGACGGGTCCGGATCGTCCCGGCGTCACCTCGGTTCTGCTGGCGGCGCTCGCGCGGCACGGCGTGAGCCTGCTCGACGTCGAGCAGGTGGTGATCCGGGGGCGCCTCACGCTCGGCGTGCTGGTGTCCTGCCCGTCGGACCCGGAGGCGCTGCAGGAGGCACTCGAGGACGCGATGGCGACCGTCGGGATGTCGGTCGACGTCGAGATCGGTTCCGACGCCGGTGCCAAGCCCGCCCCGTCCACTCACGCCGTCGTCGTGCTCGGCAGCCCGGTGACCGCCCGCGCATTGCGGCAGATCGCCCGGGAACTGGCCAAACAGGGCGCGAACATCGACTCCATCCGCGGCATCGCGGACTACCCGCTCACCGGGCTCGAACTCATGGTGACCGCCGCCGACACCGGAGCGGACGCCAACGGTGCGCTGCGTACCGCGCTCGCGGAGGTCGCGGTCGAGGAGAGCGTGGACATCGCCGTCGAGCGCGCCGGCCTGGCCCGGCGCGCCAAGCGGCTCATCGTGTTCGACGTGGACTCGACGCTGGTGCAGGGCGAGGTCATCGAGATGCTCGCGGCCCGCGCGGGCAAGGAGGACGAGGTCCGCGCGGTCACCGAGTCGGCGATGCGCGGGGAGATCGACTTCACCGAGTCCCTGCACCAGCGCGTCGCGGTGCTGGCCGGACTCGACGCCTCTGTCATCGACGAGGTCGGCCGCGACCTCGAGCTGACCCCGGGCGCCCGCACCACCATTCGCACCCTGCGCCGGCTCGGCTTCCACTGCGGGGTCGTCTCCGGCGGCTTCCGTCAGGTCATCGAGGGGCTCGCGCACGACCTGGAGCTGGACTTCGTCGAGGCGAACACGCTCGAGGTGGTGGACGGCAAGCTCACCGGACGGGTGATCGGAGCGGTCGTCGACCGGGCCGCGAAGGCGGTGGCGCTGCGCAAGTTCGCCGCCCAGGTCGGGGTGCCGATGGAGCAGACCGTCGCGGTCGGCGACGGCGCCAACGACATCGACATGCTCAACGCTGCGGGCCTCGGCGTGGCGTTCAACGCGAAGCCCGCCCTGCGGGAGGTGGCCGACACCGCCCTGTCCCACCCGTTCCTCGACGCGGTCCTCTTCGTACTCGGGGTGACCCGGGACGAGGTGGAGGCGGCCGACGCAGTCGACGGTCTGGTACGTCGGGTTCCGCTGTGACACAAGGGGTTCCGGAAGCCGATCTCGATGCCGGTTTCCGGGCCCGCCACGCGGTGCTGGCGGCCGGTTATGGCGACCGCCCGGACCCCGACGACCCGTCCCTCGTGCTCGCGATGCCGCTGGTGTTGCACATTCCCAAGGCCGACCCGCCGGCCCGCAGTGCGCTGCTGGCGGCCGCCGCGACGGCGACGGTCGCGTTGTGCCTCGACGAGCGGGTCGGCGCCGGTGCGGACGGCGAGCCCGGCCCGTGGAGCGCCGACTACCGAGCCTGGACCGGCGCGCGTATCCGCAAGGTCGCGCGCCGGGCCCGGGGCGCCCAGTGGCTGGCGGCGCAGTCGGTGGACGGCGTCACCGCCGAGGTGGGTGGGGCGCAGGCCCGTGCACTGGTGCCGGGACCGGTCGGCGCGCTCGACGCCCGAATTCGCAAGCTGCAGATCGGCGGCACCGACCTGGACCACGACCGGCCCGGCGACCCCGACGACGGGACCGTCGTCCTGTGGATCGACGGCTCGCTCGGCATGACCGTCGGCAAGGCCGCTGCGCAGGTCGGACACGCGGCCATGATTCTCGCGGGCGCGATGACCGCAGAGCAGGCCTGGCAGTGGGCCCGCGACGACTTCCGGTGCGCCGTGCGCGACGCCGAGCCGGACCGGTGGTCCGCGCTCGTCGGCGAGCTGGCGGCGGGTCGAGCGGTCGCGGTGCGCGACGCCGGCTTCACCGAGGTGGCCCCGGGTTCGACGACCGTGGCTGCGAGGCTGCCCGGGTCGACCGGCAGCTTGGATTGACGGCGGAATCGGCCTAAGGTGAGCGCGTCCAGCACGGGAGCCCTGGCGTCGTAGGGCTGAGAGGGAGCACGGCTGCTCCGACCGTCACACCTGATCCGGGTCATTCCGGCGTAGGGAGCAGCGCGTTGTCTGTTGTGCGTTCACAATCCGGGGACCCGTCCCCGGGTCCGGTTTCCGTCGAGTCCTCGGAGCCGTCCTTCACTCTCGACGAGAACCCCACGCGCACTCTGGGCCTCGGGGCCCAGATCGGTCTGTGGGGGAATCTCGGCATCTCGCTGCTGCTGCCGGTCGCGGCGACCTACACAGTGCTGCAGGGGCAGTCGTTGCTGGCGACCCTGCTCGCGGTGGTCGTCGGCGCCCTGATCGGTTCGACGCTGCTCGGTCTGACCGCGTCCGCCGGCGCATCCGTCGGCGCACCCGCGATGGTGATGATGCGTGGACTGCTCGGCAGCAAGCTGTCCGCGCTGCCGACGGTCCTGAACCTCGTCCAGTGCGTCGGCTGGGCGACCTTCGAGGTGTTCGTCATGGCGGAGGCCGCTGCCCGCCTGACCGGGTGGCAGCGCTGGCCGTTCGTCCTCGTGGCGGGTGTACTCGCCACGCTGATGGCGCTGCGACCGCTCAAGGTCGTGCACATCCTCGCCAGGTATGCGGTGTGGGCAGCGATCGGCTCGACGGTGTACCTGCTCGTGAACGTGCTGATGAAGGATCTGCCCTCGCTCACCGACGGCAACTTCTCCGGATTCTGGACCAGCGTGGACCTGGTGATCGCGATGCCGATCTCCTGGGTTCCGCTGGCCGCCGACTACGCCCGGCACTCCCGCTCGCCGCGGGCCGCCTTCCTCGGCGCCACGATCGGATACGGCGGGGCGACCGTGGCGTTCTTCGCGCTCGGTGTGCTGGCCTTCGTCGCGTTCGGCCTCGAGCCCGGATTCGACATCATCGGCAGCCTGCTCGTGCTCCCGCTCGCCGGTGTCGCGCTGCTGATCCTGGTCGCCGACGAGATGGACGAGGCGTTCGCCAACATCTACTCGACCGCGATCAGTGCGCAGAACCTGCGGCCCTCGCTGGACCGCCGCTACCTGGTCGTCGGGGTGGGCGCCGTCGCGACCCTGCTGGCGCTGAGCGTGGACGCCTACAGCTACGAGCCGTTCCTGTTCCTGATCGGTGCCGTCTTCGTGCCGCTGACCGCGACCTTCCTGGTCTCGTTCTACCTGATCAAGCGGGGTGTCTGGGACGTGTCCGAGTCGGCGCCCTCGCGGTGGGGGATGCTGCTGCCCTGGGCGGTCGGGTTCGTGGTGTATCAGCTCGTCACGCCGACCTACTTCACCGGATTCGGTGCGGGATGGACGCAATGGTGGACGAATCTGCAGTCCTCGCTGGGGATTTCGTCTGCTGGTTGGTCGGCGTCGCTGGCCTCGCTCGTTGTGGCCGGCGTCCTCACCGCGCTGATCGGCCTCATCGGTGCCCGAAAGGGGGCGCGGGCGTGAGTCTCTCGACCCGACTGCAGGAGCTCGGCCGGCCGCTGCTCGCGCAGCAGCTCGCGCATCCCACCGTCGCCGGGATCGCGCGGGGCGACCTCGACCCGGCGGTGTTCCGCGGCTGGCTCGAGCAGGACTACCTGTACCTGCTCGACTACACCCGGGTGTTCGCGCGGCTGGCCTGGCAGGCGCCCGACGGCCACCTCGGGTACCTGGTGGATCTCGCGCACTCGACCCTGCACGAGGAGCTGAGCCTGCACCGCGAGCTGTCCGAACCCTTCGGCGCGCAGTTCGACTCCGCGGTCAAGAGTACCCAGTGCGAGGCCTACACGGGCTTCCTGCTCGACGCGGCGTCCGACTACGGTCGCGGGCTGGCTGCGTTGCTGCCGTGCATGTGGGGGTACTCGCAGCTCGGTATCGCGCTGGCGGAGAACCCGCCCGCCGACCCCCGCTACCGCCGCTGGGTCGACACCTACGCGGATCCGGGTTTCGCGGCGCTCGCCGACCGGTGTGCGGCGATGCTCGACGAGGCCGACCCCGATCCGGCGGTCGCCGAGGCGGCCTTCATATCGGCGATGCGTCACGAGCTCGCGTTCTGGGACGCGCGATGAGCCGGGCACGCGCGCTGGTCGACGGCGAGGCCGACCGCTGGCGGCAGCTCGCCGAGCACCCCTTCGTCCTGGCCACCGCCGACGGGACGCTCGCGGCGGAGTCGTTCGACCGCTGGCTGCTCGAGGACCACGCGTTCGTGGTCGAGTTCCGCCGATTCCTCGCCGGCGTGCTGACCCTCGCGCCCGACGAGCGGTCCCGTGACGTACTCGCGGGCGGGATCGCCGCTCTCACACCGGAACTCGGCCTGTTTCGCGCCGAACTCGACGCACGGGGGCTCGACCGGGACGGGTATCGGCCCAGCCTCGGCTGTGTGTCGTACACCTCGTTCATGCTCGCGAGCCTGCACGACGGCTACGAGATCGCCTCGGCGGTGCTCTACGGGGTGGAGAAGGCGTACCTCGACGCGTGGACGACCGTCCGCGAGCGCGCCGCGGCCGCCGACTCGCGGTACCGCTCCTTCATCGACAACTGGAGCGCGCCGCCGTTCGCGAACTACGTCGCCGACCTCGGCGAGCTGCTGGGTGCGGGGGAGCCCACACCGGCGCAGCGGGCGGCGTTCGGCCGGGTTGCCGAGTTCGAGGTGCAGTTCTGGGACGGGTGCGCGGGCTAGTCGGTGCAGTCCAGCGGGAGCGAAGTGGCTCTTCTCTGCAGGTCCAGTCGTCACGGAGACTGGCCACCGTGTCCACCCTCGTGCCCCGCCTCGCCGCCCTTCTCGTCGGGCTGTGGCTCTACGGGTTCTCGATGGCCCTCATGGTCGTGGCCGGGCTCGGTCTCGACCCGTGGGACGTCTTTCACCAGGGTGTGGCGCAGCGCGCGTCGCTGAGCTTCGGCAGCGTCACCGCGTTGACCGGTGCGGCGGTCCTGGTGCTCTGGATTCCGATCCGTCAGCGTCCGGGTGTCGGGACGGTCGCGAACGTCGTGGTGATCGCGCTGGCCGTGGACACCTCGCTGGCCCTGTTGCCGGAGCCGGACGCGTTGGCTGCGCGGATTCCGGTCATGCTGTTCGCGGTCGTGCTCAACGCCCTCGCGACGGCGCTCTACATCGGCGCCGGGCTCGGTCCGGGGCCGCGGGACGGCCTGATGACCGGCCTGGTCGGCCGCAGTGGGCTGTCGGTCCGGTTGGTCCGCACCGGGATCGAGGTGGCGGTGCTCGCCACCGGCTGGATGCTCGGCGGCACCGTCGGGGTCGGCACCGTGGTGTACGCGCTCGGCATTGGGCCGCTGATCCAACTGATGATGCGCGTGATGCCGGGGCCCCGTCGCGGACAGCCCGGAGCCGGCCCGGTGACCTGCACGCCGACCGGGGCGGACGACACGCAAGCCGGTCCTGCCGCGTGCGCCGCGAGCACGTAGGTCAAGATGGGCGTCGTGCCCGAACTAGATCCCGATCTGCTCATCGATTTCGACGACGTGCTCATCCGCCGCGGCGGTGTCACCCTGGTCGGTCCCGTGACCTGGAAGGTGGAGCTCGACGAGAGGTGGGTTGTGCTCGGGCCCAACGGCGCGGGCAAGACCTCGCTGCTGCGGATCGCGGCCGCCGAGGTGCACCCGACCTCCGGTCACGCGAACCTGCTCGGCGAGACGCTGGGCCGCGTCGACGTCAGCGAACTGCGGCCCCGGATCGGGTTGTCCTCGTCCTCGCTCGCGCACCGGGTGCCCGCCGACGAGGTGGTCAGCGATCTCGTCGTCTCGGCCGGCTACGCAGTGCTCGGACGCTGGCGGGAGCAGTACGAGGAGATGGACACCACGCGCGCCGTGGAGATGCTCGAGAGCCTCGGCGCGGAGCACCTGGCGGATCGCACCTACGGCACCCTCTCCGAGGGCGAGCGCAAGCGGGTGCTCATCGCGCGGGCCCTGATGACCGACCCCGAACTCCTGCTGCTCGACGAGCCTGCGGCCGGCCTGGACCTCGGTGGTCGCGAGGAGCTCGTCGCGCGGCTGTCGGACCTCGCGGCCGATCCGGATGCGCCCGCCACCGTGCTGATCACCCACCACGTCGAGGAGATCCCGCCGGGCTTCACCCACGCGCTGCTGCTCAAGGAAGGCCAGGTGGTCGCGCAGGGCCTGATCGACGACGTGATCACCGCGGAGAATCTGACGGAGGCGTTCAGCCAGTCCATCGCACTGGATCGGGTGGACGGACGGTTCTTCGCCAGGCGGGCGCGACTGCCCGGCCAGCACCGCCGCTGACCGCGGTTCGGGATAGTTGTAACGTCCGACACATGTCCACATTCGAAGCACATCCCGAAGTTCCCCCGAAGGACGCCTCCACCGTCATCCTGGTGCGCGACTCCGCGTCCGGGCCCGAGGTGTTCCTGCTCCGCCGCGTCGGCGGAATGGCCTTCGCCGGTGGCATGACCGTGTTCCCCGGCGGCGGCGTGGATCCGCAGGACGCCGAGGCCGACGTCGCCTGGAGTGGGCCGCCGGTCTCCTGGTGGGCTGAGCGGTTCGGCGTCGACGAGGGCCGTGCGAAGGCTCTGGTCTGCGCGGCGGTGCGGGAGACCTTCGAGGAGTGCGGGGTCCTGCTTGCCGGACCGACCGCGGACACCGTCGTCGCGGACACCTCCGGATACGCGCAGGCGCGCAAGCAATTGGAGGCTCGCGAGCTCTCGTTCAGCGAGTTCCTCGCCCGCGAGAACCTGGTGCTGCGTGCGGATCTGCTTCGGCCGTGGGCGAATTGGGTCACCCCGATCGGTGAGGGCAGGCGCTACGACACCCGTTTCTTCGTGGCCGCGGCCCCCGCGGGTCAGGTCGCGGACGGTGAGACGTCGGAGGCCGCCGAGGTCACCTGGCAGACCCCGGAGCAGGCCGTCGCGGACTGGGTCGGGGGCCGCACGATGCTGCTCCCGCCGACCTGGAGCCAGCTGCAGTCGGTCGGCGAATACGGAAGCGTTGCAGAGATTCTCGCCGCACAGCCGGAGATCCCGGTGATCCTCCCGACGCTGTACCAGGAGGACGACGGCTCGTGGCGGGTGCGGTTCCCCGGTCAGGAGCCCTACTACGCCGCTGGGGCGCACCCCTGGGGCGAGCGGTAGCCTTCGCCCATGGCTGAGTTTGTGACTCTCGAGGTATCCGACGGCATCGGCACGATCCGGTTGGCACGTCCCCCGATGAACGCCCTGAACCGACAGTTGCAGGAGGAGCTCCGGGCCGCGGCCCGCGAGGCGACCGTCAACGCGGAGGTCAAGGCCGTCGTCGTGTACGGCGGGGAGAAGGTGTTCGCGGCGGGTGCGGACATCAAGGAGATGGCGGAGATGTCGTTCGCCGACATGAGCCCCGTCGCGGGCGACCTGCAATCGGCGCTCGGCTGCATCTCGGAGATCCCCAAGCCGACGGTGGCCGCGATCACCGGGTACGCGCTCGGCGGGGGCCTCGAGATCGCGCTCGGCGCGGACCGTCGGATCGCGGGCGACAACGCGAAGGTCGGTGTCCCCGAGGTGCTGCTGGGCGTGATCCCCGGCGGCGGCGGAACCCAGCGCCTGGCCCGGCTGATCGGCCCGAGCAAGGCCAAGGACCTGGTGTTCACGGGACGGTTCGTCGGCGCCGAGGAGGCCCTGGCGATCGGCCTGATCGACGAGATGGTCGCCCCGGACGAGGTGTACAACGCGGCCCGGAAGTGGGCCTCCCAGTTCACCGGTGCCGCGAGCCGCGCGCTGGCCGCCGCGAAGGCCGCCATCGATCAGGGGCTCGACACCGATCTGGGTACCGGCCTGAAGATCGAGGCCCAGCAGTTCGCGCAGCTGTTCGCGACCGCGGACCGGACGATCGGCATGGAGTCCTTCATCGCGAACGGTCCCGGTAAGGCGCAGTTCACAGGCGCGTAGCCGCGCGCCACCTGCCGCAAAACTAGAACCTGTTCACACTCCTTACCACCTAGTAGGCTCTCACCCATGACTGCAAGCCCGAAGGACGGGATCGATCCCGCGCCGAACCCGCACGCCACGGCCGAAGAGGTCGAGGCCGCGCTCAAGGACACCAAGCTCGCCCAGGTCCTCTACCACGACTGGGAGGCCGAGACGTACGACGAGAAGTGGTCCATCTCGTACGACGAGCGCTGCATCGACTACGCGCGCGGCCGTTTCGACGCGGTCGCCGGGGACCTGCCCTTGCCGTACGAGCGGGCTCTCGAACTCGGTTGTGGCACCGGTTTCTTCCTGCTGAACCTGATGCAGGGCGGGGTCGCCAGGACCGGCTCGGTCACCGACCTCTCGCCCGGCATGGTCAAGGTCGCGCTGCGCAACGCCGAGCATCTCGGCCTGCCGGTCGACGGTCGCGTCGCCGACGCCGAGACCATCCCGTACGAGGACAACACCTTCGACCTCGTCGTCGGGCACGCGGTGCTGCACCACATCCCGGACGTCGAGCAGTCGCTGCGTGAGGTGTTGCGGGTGCTCAAGCCGGGCGGCCGGTTCGTGTTCGCGGGCGAGCCCTCCACGGTCGGCAACTTCTACGCCCGTTGGCTCGGCCGCATCACGTGGGAGGCCACCACGACGGTCACCAAGCTGCCGTTCCTGGCGGACTGGCGTCGTCCGCAGGCCGAGCTCGACGAGTCCTCCCGCGCCGCGGCGCTCGAGGCCGTCGTGGACCTGCACACCTTCGACCCGACCGACCTGGAGAACATGGCCAAGTCGGCCGGTGGCGCAGAGGTGCGTGCCATCACCGAGGAGTTCGCCGCGGCGCTGCTCGGCTGGCCGGTCCGGACCTTCGAGGCCGCGGTTCCGCCGGAGAAGCTCGGCTGGGGCTGGGCCAAGTTCGCGTTCGGTGGATTCAAGACGCTGAGCTGGGTCGACGAGAAGGTGCTCAAGCACGTCGTCCCGCGCAACTTCTTCTACAACGTGATGATCACCGGCGTGAAGCCGGAAGAGAAGCAGTAGGAGCGACGATTCTCTGTGGGCTATGACTTCACCACGGAGGACGTCCGGTACCTGAGGTCATCCGACGGTTCCGCGGCCCTCTCGGAGGTCGATCAGCTCGAACTGTCCGCGCGCACGCACCTGGCCGACATCGGCCGGGTGCGTGCGCGTTTCGGCGACCGGACGGCAGCCCTGGTCGAGACCGTGCTGCTGCGCCGCCGTGCCGCCGCGAAGCTCGACGGTTCCGGCGACTGGCTGCTCACCGACGACGCGCTGCAGCAGGCCACGCCGACCGTGGTGGCCCGCCACCGGGCTCGCCGGGTCGTAGGCCGCGCCGTGCACGACGTCACCTGCTCGATCGGAGCCGAGCTGTCCGCCCTGGTCGGCGTCGCGGACGTGGTGATCGGTAGCGACCTCGACCCGGTCCGGCTGGCGATGGCGGCCCGGAACGCGCCCGGCGCGACGGTGCTTCGTGCCGACGCACTGGTCCCGTGCACCCGCGACACCGTCGTCCTCGCCGACCCGGCCCGGCGCTCGGGCGGCAAGCGTCGACACGACCCGGCCGCGTTGCAGCCGCCGCTGCCCGACCTGCTCGACGCCTACCGCGGCCGCGACCTGTCGGTGAAGTGCGCCCCCGGACTGGACTACGACGCCCTGGACTGGGACGGCGAGGTCGAGGTCGTCTCGCTCGACGGCGGCGTCCGCGAGGCTTGCCTGTGGTCGCCCGGGCTCGCCGGACCGGGCGTCCGCCGCCGCGCGAGCGTGCTGCTCTCCGACGGCGGCGGCTGGGAGCTGACCGACGCCGAACCCGACGACATCCCCGAGCGCGAACCGGGCCGGTGGATCGTCGATCCGGACGGGGCGGTGGTGCGCGCGGGTCTGGTGCGGCACTACGCGGCCCGGCACGGCCTGTGGCAACTGGATCCGCGGATCGCCTACCTCACCGGCGACGCCGTGCCGGCGGGTGTGCGTGGATTCCGGGTCCTCGAACGTCTCAAGTACACCGAGAAGGCGCTGCGTCAGGAGTTGGCGCGGCTGGACTGCGGAGTGGCGGAGATCCTGGTGCGCGGGGTCGACGTGGACCCGGCCGTCCTGCGGCCCAAGCTCAAGCTGCGCGGGTCGGTCTCGCTGAGCGTGGTCCTCACCCGCATCGGGCGGACGCCGGTCGCGTTCGTGTGCGAGGCCGGCGTCCGGGCCTGAGCGTCGCTCGGCGGACGGTCAGGGCGCGAGGACGAACAGCTCGCCGAGCAGGGTCGGGGTGAGTACCTCGCCGCCGGGGCCGATCGACGTACCGACGGTGAAACCCGCCGCCCCGGGCAGCACGGTCTGACTCGCAGTCTCGCCGCTGCCGGTGTCGAACGCCAGCACCGCCAGGCCCGCCGTCCCGTCCCGTACGACGGTGAAGCCGGTCCCGCCCGCGGTCTGTGCGGGCACACCCAGTTGGAGTACGTCCTTGCGCTCCCACGCGAGTTCGGCGTGGTCACCCTTGTCGCGCAGGGCGAGCAGGTGTCCGTCTCGTCCGCCGGCGGGGACGAGGAGTCCGTCCGCGGTCACCGACGGGCCGTCGGCCGCGACGTACCCGACGTCGTGGCTCCAGCGGGACTTGCCGGTTCCGGTGTCGAGCGCCCAGAGCGTGCCCTTGGCGTCGTTGGCGTAGAGGGTGCCGCCGTCGGCGGACAGGACCGGGCTCGACGAGCTGCCGCCGATCACCGCGTCGCTGGTCCATTCTTCGGAGAGCGCGCCGTCGGCGTAACGCATCGCGACGATCTCCGACTGCGGACGGCCCGGTCGCCAGACATTGACGTAGAACCGGCCCGACCCGAGGTCGACGGCCGGCGGGTGCGCGACGGGACATTCGGGCGAGCCGAGGAAGCACTGGTCGAGGCCCTGCGCGGCCGGCGGCAGCGGCACGTCCTGGGCCTGGTCGACGGTGGGCGCCGGAATCAGCTGGTAGGACGGCACGATTTCCTTGCCGGTCTGCGGGCTGAGCACCGACACGATCCCGAACTGGGTGACGAACAGGACGTTGCCGTCGGCCGTGAACTGCGCCGACATCGGGGTACCGCTGACGACGGTGCGCCAGCGCAGCTGGCCGTGCTCGTTGAACGAGTTCATCGCGCCGTCCTCGCCGATGTACACATTCGTGTCGTGATCGACGAGGGGAGTGGCGGCCGCTACGCCCGGACCGAGTCGGGTACACCAGCGCTTGCGGCCGCTCTCGATCTCGAAGGAGTAGAGGTTGCAGCCGCTCTCGCTGCGGGTGGTCACGAAGATCTGGCCACCGGCCGAGACCGAGGCCGCGGTGGCGCTCGGGGCGCCGAGGGGACGCGACCACGCGAAGGTCAGCGAGTTGGATCCGGTGACCGGGCTGGTGTCGCTGTTGCGGGCGTCGGCGTGCATCCCCGGCCAGCCGCCGGTCGAGTAGATGCTGTCGACCTGCGAGTCACTGCTGCAGCCGCCGACGACCAGTGCCGAGATCGTCGCCAGCGACACTGCCGCCGACCGTAGGACACGCCGCATTCGTCACTCCTCGTGTGGATTTCGCTCGATGCACACTATCTGGATGTCGGCACCGCCTTCGGCACCCGCCCCGCGGGAAGGGTGCCGGTGGGCGTCCCGGTGCGCTCGCAATCGCGATATCTCAATTCGCGGTAATCCCGTGAATGTAATTTCGGTTGAATATTGGTAACGATACGTGACGTTACGAATGCGCAATTGGTGGCCATTCGGCCCTGAATTGATGTCCGTTGAATGAACTATGCAAATTCGGTGCTCAATTGTGTTCAAATACGGATATGGGACGGCGTCAGAGCGACTCCACACGGCACACCACGCGCGAGGTGCGTACCCCCTCGGCGCCCGGCAGTGAAGACGGATACCTGCTGGGGTCACCCGCCGCAGGTGTGTACATCGTGCTAGCCCTCGTCGTGGGCGGCGCGACCCTGATCGGCGCGATGACCTCGTCGCTGCTCGCGGTCGGAGTCGTTCTCGTCGGCGCACTCTGCGCCGCGCTGCTGCTCGGCGGAACGGGGTGGCGCGGAGGTCACGGCGGGATGGGGCGCGGCGGACTTCACTGGCACTGATACGTAGGCTGTCGATCCATGACCAGCATGTGGGGCGCACCGTTGCGCACGAGGTGGCGTGGATCCCGTCGGACCGACAGCGAGCAGGCCCGATTCCTGACCCGTGACTCGCTGCGTTGGGTGATCGCGAACAAGGCGTACACACCGTGGTACCTCGTCCGGTACTACCGGCTCGCGAAGTTCAAACTCGCGAACCCGCACGTGATCCTGCGGGGAATGGTCTTCCTGGGCAAGCGCGTCGAGATCCACTCGACGCCCGGACTGTCCCGGCTCGAGATCGGTCGCTGGGTGCACATCGGCGACGGCAACGCGATCCGCTGCCACGAGGGTTCGCTGCGCATCGGCGACAAGGTGGTCTTCGGCAAGGACAACGTCGTCAACACCTACCTGGACATCGAGATCGGCGCCTCGACGCTGGTCGCGGACTGGTGCTACATCTGCGACTTCGACCACCGGATGGACGACGTCAACACCCCCATCAAGGACCAGGGCATCGTCAAGGGCCCGGTCCGGATCGGTCCCGACACCTGGATCGCGGCGAAGGTGACCGTGCTGCGGAACACCAAGATCGGCCGTGGATGTGTGCTCGGCGCGCACGCGGTGGTCAAGGGTGAGGTGCCCGACTACAGCATCACGGTCGGCGCGCCCGCCAAGGTCGTCAAGAACCGCAAGGAGGCCTGGGAGGCCGGCGCCGCGGACCGGGCCAAGTACATCGCCGCACTCGAGGACATCGAGCGCAAGAAGGCCGCCGGACTCGCGACAGCCGCCGAATAGGCGCTGCGCGCAGTGTGGGGCGCTTTCGGAGTCCGTGGACTCCGAAAG
>NZ_JBHZAH010000129.1:0-12958 GCF_042754225.1 Rhodococcus sp. NPDC059234 | reverse complement strand
GCACGCGCGTGAGGGGCACCTTCGCCGCTTCCATCCGGCAGAATGGAAGTGAGGCATGTCAGGCGGGCTAACTGCGTGGTTCCACGGGGTTCCACCACGGCACTCGGGGAGTCGTCGCCGCCGCTGACACGCCCGTGACGAGAGTGACGGTTCGATGACTCCCTCGATGCGGGGCAAGGTCGGCAACCTTCCCCTGGAACTGACGAGCTTCGTCGGCCGCCGCCACGAGGTGACCGAGGCCAGGCGCCTGCTGGCTGTGTCGCGACTGGTGACGCTGACCGGAATCGGCGGGGTCGGCAAGACCCGGCTGGCGCTGAAGGTCGCAGCCGAATCCAGGCGAGCGTTCGACGACGGGGTCTGGCTCGTCGAACTCGGCGAGCAGCTCGACCCGCAGCTCGTGCCGGACATCGTCGCCGCCACGCTCGGCCTGCGCGACCAGGTGGCGCACTCGCCCATGCAGACGCTCCTCGACTTCGTCGCCGAACGTCAGCTCCTGCTCGTGCTCGACAACTGCGAGCACCTCGTCGACGCCGTGGCGAAGCTCGCGGAAGCCCTGCTGCGCGCCTGCCCGCAGCTCCGGATCCTGGCCACCAGCCGCGAATCCCTCGCGATCGGGGGCGAGACCACCTTCCGCGTCCCACCGATGACCGCCCCCGAAGCCGAGGTGCCCGCCGCCGGCCGGGGGGTCGCGCAGTACGAAGCGGTGACCCTGTTCGTCGAGCGGGCGACCGCTGCGGTGCGTGAATTCGCGCTCACCGACGACAACCGGGAGACGTTGGCCCAGATCTGTCACCAGCTCGACGGACTGCCGCTGCCCATCGAACTCGCGGCGGCCCGGTTGCGAGCGATGTCGCCGGACCAGATTCTCGAGCGACTCACCGACCGCTACCGCCTGCTCGTCGCCGGCTCCCGCGGCGCGCCGACCCGGCAGCAGACGCTCCGGATGTGCATCGACTGGAGCCACGATCTGTGCACCGAGACCGAGCGCGGCCTGTGGCGACGACTGTCGGTGTTCGCCGGCGGATTCGAACTCGACGGCGCGGAGGGGGTCGCGGCCGGGGACCTCACCCCGGACGACCTGCTCGACGTCATCGCCTCCCTCGTCGACAAGTCGATCCTCATCCGCGAGGAGCCGGACGGTGTGGTGCGCTACCGGCTGCTCGAAACGCTGCGCGACTACGGGCTCGAGCGGCTGGAGGAGACCGGTGAGGGCGCGGACCTGCGCCAACGACACCGCGACTGGTACGAGCAGCTGATCCTACGGGCCGAGGCGGACTGGATCGGGCCCAACCAGCAGGGGTGGCTCCTGCGGGTCTGGCGGGAACGGACCAACTTCCGGAGTGTGCTCGAGTACTGCGTCACGGAGCCGGGTGCCGCGGAGCACGGGCTGCGGTTGGCGAATTCCCTGTACCTCTTCTGGCTCACCCGCGGGGCACTCTTCGAGGGCCGGCGCTGGTTCGATCGCACACTCGCGGCGCAGAGCGGCGCGCCCACCAGGGCCCGCGTGGAGGCACTGTGCTCGAACTCGGTGCTGGCCTGCAATCAGGGTGACCTGGCGGCGGGCCTCGGTCTCATCGAGGAGGCGGAGCTGGTGGCATCGGAGCTGGGCGATCCCGACGCGGACACCCTGGTCACCCACGCCGCCGGGCACCTGGCCATCTACAGCGGCGACCCGCAGACCACCGTCGACTTCCTCGCCGACATTCTCGACGCCGTGAGGGCGGGCGAGAACCGGCTCCGCCACATGTCGACCCTGCTCGGGCTCGCGATGGCTCATGCCCTCCTCGGCCACGTCGCGCAGGCCGTCGAGTACGCGGAGGAGGTCGTCGCGATCACGGAGCCGCGCGAGGAGACGGTGTACCGCGCGTACGCCCTCAGCTCGATCGGAATCGCACTGTGGCAACAGGATCCGGAACGCGCCCGCGCCGAGCTCGAACGGGGCCTGCGCCTGACCGGCGTCCTGGACGACTTGCTGTGTTCGGCGATCTGCGTCGAGGTGCTCGCCTGGATCGCGGTGGACGCACACGAGGCGCAGCGGGCCGCCGTGCTGCTCGGCGGCGCGCGGTCGCTGTGGGTGGCCGCGGGCAATCAGGGCGTCGTCATCCCCGGGCTCCGGACCCACCATGACAACAGTGCACGACACACCCGCCGGTCGCTCGGCGCGCGATCGTTCGACTCGGCGTTCGCACGGGGCTCCAAACTGACCCTCGAGGAGATCGTGGCGTTCGCGCTGGAAGAGCAGGCACCCCGTGCGGACACCGCGACCGGCCGGGGCGCAACCGACCTGACGCCACGCGAGGAGGAGGTCGCCGCCCTGGTGGCGCAGGGCCTGACGAACCGGGCTATCGCCGAACAGTTGGTGATCTCGCAACGCACCGCGCAGGGGCACGTCGAGCACGTGCTGACGAAACTCGGGTTCAGCTCGCGCACCCAGATCGCGGCCTGGGTGACCGAACGGGCGGCGCAGAACCCGGACTCGCCTGCCTGACCCGACCGACGGTCGGCGCCACCCGTCCGGTCGGTCGGACACGCGGAAGTCGCGGGGAGCGTACTGTCGGTGGCCCGGGACCGTTCAGGTTCCCAATCAAGGGATCACCATGTCGGACAAGTCACCACGCAACACCATGACGAAGAAATCCGGCAAGTCGCTGAAGGAAAAGCGCGCAGAGAAGCGCGCGAAGGCGGACGGCGTACCCGACGTCGAGATCGTGGCCAGGGCGAAGAAGCACTGAACTTCTGAAAGTGCTTTACGCTCAACATCTTACGACCGATGCGCTACCCAGGAGACAACTGCATATGATCAGCCTCGGCGTGTTCGCGCGCTCCCGAAAAGAGTTCGAACGACGTCTGCCCATCCATCCGATGCACTTCGCGCGGATCGATGCAGACCTGCGCGAACACATCTACCTCGAAAGCGGGTACGGCGAATCCTTCGGCGTCACCGACGATCAGCTGTCCCGGCAGGTGGCCGGGATTCGGTCGCGGGACGAGCTGATCGCGGACTGCGAGGTGGTGCTGCTGCCCAAGCCGCAGCGCGAGGACCTCGCGGAACTGCGTGCGGGGCAGACCTTGTGGGGATGGCCGCACTGCGTACAGGACGCCGGGATCACCCAGCTCGCGATCGACCAGAGGCTGACGCTCATCGCCTTCGAGGCGATGAACCACTGGACTCGCAGCGGCGGCTTCGGACTGCACGTCTTCCACAAGAACAACGAATTGGCGGGCTACTGCTCGGTCCTGCACGCACTCGAACTCGCCGGTTCGACGGGTGACTACGGGCGGCGATTGCGCGCGGTCGTCATCGGCTTCGGCGCCACCGCCCGCGGCGCGGTGACCGCGCTCAACGCGCTGGGCGTCGACGAGGTGCAGGTGCTGACCAATCGGAAGGCCGCCGCCGTCGGCGCGCCGATCCACTCGGCGCGGATCATGCACGTCGAGCACGACGTCGCCGATCCGGTCCGCAGCCGCGTCGTCACCGACCGCGGCCGGGTTCCCCTGGCGGACTTCCTCGCCGGCCACGACATCGTGGTCAACTGCGTGCTGCAGGACACCGATGCGCCCTTGACCTTCCTGGACGAGGGCGACCTCGCCGGGTTCGCCCCCGGCAGCCTCGTCGTCGACGTGTCCTGCGACGCGGGGATGGGCTTCAGCTGGGCCCGCCCGACGACATTCGCGCGGCCCAGCTTCGTGGTCGGCGACAACGTGCACTACTACGCCGTGGACCACAGCCCGTCGCACCTGTGGAACTCCGCGACCTGGGAGATCAGCGAGGCCCTGCTGCCACATCTGCGCACCGTCCTCGCCGGCGGTGCCGCGTGGGACGGCGACCAGACCATCTCGCGTGCAATCGAGATCCGGAACGGCGTCATCCGGAACCCGAGCATCATCTCGTTCCAGCACCGGGCCACCGAGTACCCGCACGAGGTCGTCGCGGTCTCGGCGGCCTGAGCCCGCGGCAGCCGCCCCGCTACACCTCGTCGAGCGAGGTGTCCTTGGTCTCGCGCATGACCAACAGCGCGACGAAGGTCAGTGCGGCCGCGATCAGCAGGTAGATGCCGACCCAGCCGACGCCGTAGCTGGTGGCGAGCCAGGTCGCGATGAACGGCGCCACCGCGGCGCCGAGGATGCTGGCGGTGTTGTAGGCGATGCCCGAGCCGGTGTAGCGGACGTTGGTCGGGAACAGCTCGGGCAGAACCGCACTCATCGGCCCGAAGGTCAAGCCCATCAACAGCATTCCCACGATCAGGAAGCCCAGCATGCGGGCGTCGCTCATGTGCTCGGAGCTGAGCACGACCGAGAAGGACAATCCGAAGACCATGATCGCTGCGGTCACCACGAGCAGCGTCACACGCCTGCCGTAGCGGTCCGCGAGCTGGCCGGTGATCGGCACACCGACGGCGAAGAAGAGCACCGCGATGAGCTGCAGCACCAGGAAGTCCGAGTACTTGAAGCCGAGTCCGGTGCCGCCCTCCGCGGCCGTCTTGCCGGTGCCGAAGCTGAGCACCCAGGTGGTCATGATGTAGAAGAGCGTGTAGGTCGCGAGCATCACGAACGTGCCGACGACCAGTTGACGCCAGCTGGTCTTGAACACCGTCGCGAGCGGGGTCTTGACCTTCTCGCCGCGTTCGACCGCCCGCGCGAACACCGGGGTCTCCTCGAGCCGGAGCCGCACGTAGAGGCCGATGATCACGATGATCGCGCTGAGCAGGAACGGGATCCGCCAACCCCAGGTGAGGAACGCGCCGTCCAGGTCGGGGTGCGCGTTGTCGTGCCCCATGAACAGCGTGATGATCAGGAACAATCCGTTGGCCAGGAAGAACCCGATCGGCGCGCCGAGCTGGGGCCACATCGCCGCCCAGGCCCGTTTGCCGGGCTTGGCGGTCTCGGTTGCCAGCAGCGCGGCGCCGGACCACTCGCCGCCCAGGCCGAGGCCCTGGCAGAACCGCATCAGCGCCAGCAGCGCCGGGGCGACCAGACCGATCGAATGGTAGGTCGGGAGCAGACCGATGACGAAGGTCGCGATGCCCATGGTGAGCAGCGAGCCCACGAGCGTGGCCTTGCGGCCGATGCGATCGCCGAAGTGGCCGAACAGGATCGAGCCGAGCGGCCTCGCCACGAAGGCGAGGCCGAAGGTCGCGAGGGAGGCGAGCAGCGCGGTGGTGCCGTTGCCCTTGGGAAAGAACAGGTGGGGGAACACCGAGACCGCGGCGGTCGCATAGATGTAGAAGTCGTAGAACTCGATCGAGGTTCCGACCATGCTGGCCACCACGATGCGGCTGCGCGGCACCTCACCTTTTGCCGCGGCGACGCCGACGGGCGCCTCGGTCAACACGTCACGGGCCTGACTCATCCGAAATCTCCTGCACGCACTGTTCCAACAAGTGGACCGAGGATGTCCACGCCTTAGGATCAGATCACCAAAGTGTTTAACAATGCAAACCATCACTCGACGCGGGATCTCCGGGCCGGCGCGTTAAGATTTCGTTCGGAGCGCCGGGAAGTCTGGTCGGCACATCGTCACCGCATGCCCGCGACCAGGAGAAACCGAGTGATCCGACCGAAGCGCTCCGAACTGTCCCGCTACCTCCGCACCGAGACGGTCGGCGGCTCCCTGCTCCTCGTCTCCGCGGCGATCGCCCTCGTCTGGGCGAACTCCGCCTGGTCCGGCGCCTACGTCGACCTACGCGACTTCCAGGTCGGACCGAGCGCGCTGCACCTGCACCTGAGCCTCGGCTCCTGGGCGCAGGACGGCCTGCTCGCGGTGTTCTTCTTCGTCGCGGGCCTCGAACTCAAGCGCGAACTGGTCGTCGGCGAACTCGCCGACCGCAAGAAGGCCCTGCTGCCGATCATCGCGGCGGTCGCGGGCGTCGTCACCCCGGCGTTGATCGCGATCGCCGTCGGGTGGGGCACCCCCGGCATCGACACGGCGTGGGCCATCCCGGTGGCCACCGACATCGCCTTCGCGCTCGGGGTGCTCGCGCTCACCGGCTCCCGCATCCCGGCCAGCGCGCGGGTGTTCCTGCTGAGCCTCGCCGTCGTCGACGACCTGCTCGCCATCGTCATCATCGCGACCGTGTTCACCGCCTCCATCGCGTTCGGGTGGCTGCTCGCCGCGATCGCCTGCGCGGCGGCCTACGCGTACGCGCAGCACCGCCGGATCACCACGGCCTGGCTGTACGTCCCGCTCGCACTGCTGACCTGGTACAGCGTGCACACGGCCGGCATCCACGCCACCCTCGCCGGCATCACCCTCGGCCTACTCACCCGGGTTCGGCCGGACCCCGGCGAGGACGAGGCACCCGCGACCAGGCTCGAGCACCGCATCCAGCCGTGGTCGGCGGGCCTGTGCGTGCCGATCTTCGCGCTCTTCGCCGCCGGCGTGCCCCTGGGCGGCGACGTGCTCGGCTCACTGCTCACCGACCGGCTGACGCTCGCGATCATGCTGGGACTTCTCGTCGGCAAGGTGGTCGGTATCTTCGGTGTCTCCTGGGTCGCGATCCGCCTGGGCATCGCCACCAAGCCGCGCAATCTCGGATTCCGCGACATGTTCGCACTGTCGGTGCTCGGTGCGATCGGCTTCACCGTTAGCCTTCTCGTGGCCGAACTCGCACTCGAGGGCGACGAACAGGACAAGGCCAAGGCGGCGGTCCTGGTCACCTCCTTGGCTGCGTCGCTCATCGGCTCGGCGCTACTGTTGCGCCGAGGGCGTGCCCACAGGGCGCGCGCCCACGAGACCGGTGACGACCGAGCCAGATCGGTCGTGAACGACGACAACGGAGGGGCCACGACGTGAGCATCAGCGACCGCAACGGCAGGACCGAGCGGCTGACCGAGAGCGGTGTGCCGAACACCATCTCGTCCATCCCCCTGACGGACGTCGACGCGCACGCGCCGGGCACCGCCAGCATCGGCAACCTGGTCAAGGACGCCACCGCGCAGGTGTCCACCCTCGTCCGCGCCGAGGTCGAACTCGCCAAGGCCGAGGTGACCGGCGAGGTCAAGAAGGGCCTGCAGGGCTCGCTCTTCTTCATCCTCGCGCTCACCGTCCTGCTGTTCAGCTCGTTCTTCTTCTTCTTCTTCCTCGCGGAACTCCTCGACACGTGGGTGTACCGCTGGCTCGCCTTCCTCATCGTGTTCCTGCTGATGGTGGTGGTCACCGCGGTGCTGGCACTGTTCGGCTACCTGCGGGTGCGCAAGCTCCGGGCCCCCGAGAAGACCATCGACTCGCTGCGACAGGCCGCGACCGTGCTGCCGGGTGCCGCCGAGTCGAGCTACAAGCACGGTGACTACACCCCCGGCGAGTACGCCCGCCGGACCGCGCCCTGACCACCGGCGGCCAGTCCAAGGTGACCCTCCCCGACCCCTCCACCGTTCGCATCGACGGGCCGTGGCGGCACCGCGACGTGCGCGCGAACGGCATCCGGTTCCACGCCGTCGAGGCCGGTCCGTCCGATCCGGGCGCTCCACTGGTCGTGCTGCTGCACGGGTTCGCCGACTTCTGGTGGTCCTGGCGGCATCAGTTGACCGCGCTCGCGGAGGCCGGGTACCGGACGGTCGCGATGGACCTGCGGGGTTACGGCGACACCGACAAGCCCCCGCGCGGCTACGACGGCTGGACCTCCGCCGACGACGTGGCCGGGCTGATCCGCGCCCTCGGGCACACCGAGGCGACGCTGGTCGGGCACGCCGACGGCGGCCTGGTCTGCTGGGCGACGGCGACGCTGCATCCGCAGCTGGTCCGGTCGATCGCGCTGGTCTCCTCCCCGCACCCGATCGCGCTGCGGCGGTCGGTGCTGCGGAACCGCGCGCAGCGCTCCGCCCTGCTGCCGTCGTTCCTGAGCTACCAGCCGCCGTGGCGACCGGAGCGGGCACTGACCCGCGACGACGGCGCCGCCGCCGAGCGGTTGCTGCGGTCCCGTTCGAGCCTGCAATGGCAACAGTCCGAGGAGTTCGCGGAGGCCGCGGCCCGCGCCCGGTCCGCGATCCAGATCCCCGGCGCGGCCCACTGCGGCCTGGAGTACCAGCGCTGGGCCTTCCGCAGCCAGTGGCGCCCGGACGGCAAGCGGTTCATGACGGCGATGGACCAGGTCCTGACGCTGCCGGTACTCCAGATCCACGGCGACGCCGACCCGTTCGTGTTGCGCTCGACGCTGCGTGACGACACCCGGTGGGCACCGTCCCGGCACCTGCACCCCGTTCCGGGCGCCGGCCACTACGCACACGAGGAACGCCCCGACGAGGTCACGGCAGCCCTGACCGACTTCCTCGCACGGCGCTGACGCGCAGTGGTGCGTTCGCGGAGTCGGGACACTCCGTGAACGCACCACTGCGCTACGCGCCGATGCAGTCGCCGGTGGCGACCGCGCCGTTCGCGGACGTGGCCTGAGCGAGCTGCCGCGACACCTCCGCGGCGGTGAGCACGAACCCGGTGTCGCTGTTGTCGACGGCGGCGCCGAACACCACGCCGAGCACGCGGCCCTGCTCGTCCACGAGCGGTCCACCGGAGTTGCCCTGCCGGATCGACCCGCGCACGGTGTACACCTCGCGGGTGACGTCGCGGGCCCGGTAGATGTCGGGTCCCTTCAGGTCCAGCGTCTCGCGCACCCGGGCCGCGCTCGCGGTGTACGGACCGCCGCCCGGGTACCCCAGGACCAGCGCGGTGTCCCCGGAGCGCGCCGGCTCGGGGGCGAACGGCAACGCGTCCGCGTCGAGCCCGGGCACCGCGAGGACCGCGATGTCCACCTCGGGGTCGAACAGCACGACCTTCGCGTCGAGCGCGCCGCGCGCGGTGTCCACGACGACCTTGTCGGTGCCGGCCACGACGTGCGCGTTGGTCATCACCCGCTCGGGGGCGACCACGAAACCCGATCCCTCGAGGGCGCGCTGGCAGCTCGGCGCCACCCCGCGCACCCGCAGCACGCTCGGCTGCAGGCGCGCCGCCAACGGCCCCTGCGCGATCGCGGGGTCCGGCGCGTCCACGACTGCGATGGGCGTACGGCCGAACGGTCCGATCACGTCCGGCAGCCCGGACGTGTCGAGCAGCGCGGAGAAGTCGCTCGGCAACCGCCGCATCCAGTTCGGTGCCACCTCGTCGACCTGGGTCAGCACCTTCGAGCCCCGGACCGCGGTCGCGACCGCCGGCTGCGAGGACGCCGTCAACGGGATGGCCAGCAGCCAGGCCGCCACCAGCACCGCCGCGGCCTGCAGCACGGCGCCGACGACGCTGTCGACCGATCGCGCGACGGGGCTGTGCATGCCACCGCGGGCGGCGCGGCCGAGCACCATGCCCGCGACCTCGCCGATGATCACCAGCCCGACGATCAGCAGCACACCGGCGAGCACCCGGACACGGCCCCCGTCCATGTGCACCAACACGTGCGGCGCGATCAGGATGCCCGCGACCGCGCCGAGGATCACTCCGAAGAACGCGAGTGCCGACGCGACCGCGCCCTGACGCCAGCCGGACGAGGCCGCCAGCACGGCGATCGCGAGGATCGCGATGTCGATCCAGGTAGACCCGGTCACCGCTCGTGCACCTCGACCACCCCTGCCTCGACCTCCGCGAGCGCCACCTCGAGATCGCGCACGTCGCGACGATCCCAGTCGATCTCCCAGCCGGACACGGCGATCAGCCCGGCCAGCACCCCCGCGGTGAATCCCCACACCAGCATCCCGTCCACCAGGAACGCCGGGCCCTGGTAGCCGAGCCGGTGCTTGACGATGAACCGGTTGTCCGGGTCGAGAAGCGATCGCATCGGCACCCGCGCGACCTTCGCGGTCTCGCCCGCGTCCACCGGTCGCACCGGCGACGGGCGGTCCCAGTAGCCGATCACCGGCGTGACGTCGAACCCCGACGGCGGCACGAAGATCCCGGGCAGCACCGCGAGGGCGCGCACCCCGGCCGGGTCGAGCCCGGTCTCCTCCTCGGCCTCACGCAGCGCGGTCGCGATCGGACCGTCGTCCTCGGGGTCGGCGGCGCCGCCCGGGAACGCGATCTGTCCGCTGTGCTGGCGCAGGGTGGACGCGCGCTGGGTGAGCAGCAGATCGGCGTCCTCGGGCAGCCCGCCCACGCACATCGGGTCGGCGTGCTCCGCCCCACCGAACAGGACCAGCACCGCGGCGTCGCGGGCGTCCGTCCCCTCCGGCGTGCGGCGGCGCAGCACCGGGTTCACCGAGTTGCCGTCCGTCGGGGTCAGGGTCACCACGCGGCGGAGCCACTCCGGCGGCATGTGGTCGGTCCGCGTCACGACGCCACGCCCAGCTTGTCGTGGACGGCGGCGGCGATCTGGTCCGCGCTGTCGAAGGGCTGCGGCAACACGGCCGCCACGGTCCCGTCGGCGCGGATCAGCACGGTCACCGGCAGCACGTTCGGCGCTCCCACCGCCGCCGCGACCCGACCGGACCCGTCCTGGACGCCGGGCAGGTGCACCCCGTAGTCGGTCAGCGCGGACAACGCATTCCCCTCCTTGGGGTCCTGGTGCACCGTGAGCACGGTGACGGTGTCACCGGCACGGCGCGCGTACTCGTCGAGGGCGGGCAGTTCCCGCGCGCACGGACCGCACCAGTAGGCCCACAGGTTGACCAGCGCCGGTTTGCCCGCGAGGGCGGCCCCGAGGTCGACGCGGCGACCGTCGGCCAGGCACTCGAGGGTGACGCCCGCGAGTGGTCCGGCGGGGGTGGTCCCCGCGGCCGGGGCCGGGCACGGCGCCAGCGAGGCTGCGACGCGGGCGGCGGCCAGGGACTGGTCGGTGTCGCCGGGGGCGCGTTCGGGCGCCGGGGTGGTGCCCTGACTGACGTAGTCGGCGTAGGTGCGGGGGGAGGTCTCGTCCGACCCGCCACGTGGCCAGATGGCCACCACCAGGGCGATCACGACGACGAGGGCGGCCAGGCTCCACCGGCCGGCATTGGAGAGACGCACGCTCAGGTCACCGCCCCGCCAGGTCGAGCAGGTGCTCGGTCTCCGGACCCTTCACCAGGGCCGCGGCGACCTCGGGATCGGTCGGACCCGCGCCGAACGACGGGCAGTCCTTGGCCAGCAGGCACACCCCGCAGGCAGGCTTCTTCGCGTGACACACCCGACGCCCGTGGAAGATCACCCGGTGCGAGAGCAGCGTCCACTCCTTGCGCGGGATGAGCTCGCCGACCGCGTGCTCGACCTTGACCGGGTCCTCCTCCTGCGTCCAGTTCCAGCGCCGGACGAGCCGCCCGAAGTGCGTGTCGACGGTGATTCCGGGCACATCGAACGCGTTCCCGAGGACGACGTTCGCGGTCTTGCGGCCGAACCCCGGCAGGCTCACCAGGTCCTTGATGTTGCCGGGCACCTCACCGTCGAAGCGCTCGACCAGTGCCTGCCCGAGGCCGATGATCGAGTTGGCCTTGTTCCGGTAGAAGCCGGTGGACCGGATGTACTCCTCCAGCTCGGCTCGCTCGGCGCCGGCGTAGTCGGCCGCCGCCCGATAGCGCGCGAACAGCGCCGGCGTCACCTGGTTGACCCGCACGTCAGTGCACTGCGCGGACAGGATTGTCGCCACCGACAACTCCAGCGGGGTGCTGAAGTCCAGCTCGCAGTACACGTGCGGGAACGCCACCCCGAGGGTGCGGTTCATCCGACGCGCCCGGCGCACCAGGCCGAGCCGGGTCTCGCCCTGTTTCGGGCTCCCGGCAGGTGCCGCGCGGCCCTTCGTCGTGGACGCCGCCCGGGGCTGCGCCGGGGTCTTCGAAACAGTGGTGGACACCTCGTCGACTCTACGGACGGCCCCGGGAACGGCTCGCACATCGTTTCGCTTCTGAGACATTCGCCGTGTTTACTGCCCAATATGCAAGGTCTCGCCGTGGTGCTCTTCCCAGTGCTGCTGATGCTGTTTGCGCTGGCTATGGAGCGGGTGGAATTCCGGCTACGCCGGCTGACGGTGCGTGAGCAGGAGGTCCAGGAGTTCCTGGACCAAGCGAGCCATGCCGAGGTCGCGACCCTCGCCCAGGAAGGCCTGCCGCGGGCGCTCGCGCGCTTCCATCTGCGGCGCAAGCGGGGCGGCGCAGAGGACGACACACTGCCCGAACGCCAGGCGAGCTGACGGTTCGCCGCGCAGGACGTGGCGTCGATCACTACTGTTACGCAGCGGAGCGATAGACTCCCAAGCGAAAGTTACCGAACAGTCGGCGTGCAGCCTGCGTCGACGGAGCGGTCGAACACCACACGATGGGGTCCGGCCGACCAATGTTTTTCTGAGAAGGAGCGCACGTGGACGAGATCCTGGCCAGAGCCGGAATCTTCCAGGGGGTCGAGCCGTCAGCGGTCGCCGCGCTGGTCAAGCAGCTGCAGCCCGTCGATTTCCCGCGCGGGCACGTCAT
The DNA here is from genome assembly GCF_042754225.1 of Rhodococcus sp. NPDC059234. NCBI lineage: Bacteria > Bacillati > Actinomycetota > Actinomycetes > Mycobacteriales > Nocardiaceae > Rhodococcus > Rhodococcus sp. NPDC059234. The sequence goes on along the minus strand of NZ_JBHZAH010000129.1, from coordinate 610 downwards.
CTTCAACGAGGGTGAGCCGGGCGACCGTCTCTACATCATCGTGTCCGGCAAGGTGAAGCTCGGCCGTCGCTCCCCGGACGGACGCGAGAACCTGCTGACCATCATGGGCCCGTCCGACATGTTCGGTGAGCTGTCCATCTTCGACCCGGGTCCGCGTACCTCCACCGCGACCACGGTCACCGAGGTGCGCGCGGTGCAGATGGACCGCGACGCCCTCAAGTCGTGGATCGACCAGCGGCCCGAGATCGCCGAGCAGCTGCTGCGCGTGCTGGCCCGCCGCCTGCGCCGCACCAACAACAACCTCGCCGACCTCATCTTCACCGACGTTCCCGGTCGCGTGGCGAAGGCGCTGCTGCAGCTCGCACAGCGCTTCGGCACCCAGGAGGGCGGCGCACTCCGGGTCACCCACGACCTCACTCAGGAGGAGATCGCCCAGCTCGTCGGCGCCTCCCGCGAGACCGTGAACAAGGCCCTCGCCGACTTCGCACACCGCGGCTGGCTGCGACTCGAGGGCAAGAGCGTGCTGATCTCGGACTCCGAGCGTCTGGCCCGCCGCGCGCGGTAGTCGCACCCCCGTACGACATTCGATCGGCCACCCCGCTTCCCGGGG
>NZ_JBHZAH010000128.1:0-13079 GCF_042754225.1 Rhodococcus sp. NPDC059234 | reverse complement strand
CGGTATTCGAGTGCGGGCCCTGTCGCGTCCGAGGTCTCCGTTTCACATCGCAGCGTCGACCCTCCGGCCGTCCTCGTCACACCCATCCGCCAGTTCCGTGAAGGCGTCGCGCAGCAGCAGCGCATACCGATCCAGGTCCGGCATCATGACCGCGTCCGCGGTGAACGTGATCGTCAGCCGATCGGCCATAGATGCCACGAAGTGACTGAGACCCGCCCCGTCGGTGATCGGGAGGATGCCGAAGGCGTCGACGACGGGCGCCCCGACCAACTGCACGTCCGCGGCGCCGCGGCCGACATTCGAGATCAAGGTGTTGCCACCGACGACCACCGGCCGTGCTCGCCGGGCGCGCGCGTCCGCTCGCAGCGCCATCCGCATGTACGGCGCCGGCAGAGCGTCGAGCGAGGAGCCGATCTGGGAGCCCTCCCGGTTCTCGAGTTCTTCCTTCTCCGCACGCGCCGAGACCTGGATCGCCCGTAGCCTCTCCGCGGGGTCGGCGATGTCGGTGTGCAGATCGACGGAGAGCACCGAGAAGCGATTTCCGGATCTGGAGTCGCGCGCCGACCGCGTGGACCGCGGCACCCTGGCCCCGAGCGAGCCGTCCGGGTTCTCCCCCGCCTCGGCGAGATACGCGGACATCGCGCCTGCGACGACGGACAAAGCGATGTCGTTGACCGTGCCCCCCGGGCAGTGCGCCTGCACCGCCTTGACCGTCCGAAGGTCGAAGACCACTCGACCGAACTGCAGCGTCGAGGTCAGCGGCCGGTTGAATCGTGTTCGCGGCCACTCCCGGGCGGACCCCCGGACCTCGACCGGTTCGGCCCGGTCGGCGGCCGCGCGACTGTCCCGGCGAAGCTTCGCGAGCCCGGAGACGAGCCGGATCGCGCTCCGCGGTCCCCGCCACACCGCGACGCCCAGCATCGACAGTCGGGAGCGGTCCGTCGACGTGCACGAGTCCGGCTCGACAGGCTCGAGGTCGCGCGCGAACAGCAAGCGCCCGAGCCGCACCGTCTCGGTTGCATCGCCGACGCAGTGGTGGAACTTCAGCACCGCCACCCAGGCGTTCTCAGGCAGGTCCGCGATCCCCGAAATGTGGGTGATCACATGCAGTTCCCACGGCGGGCGAGTCAGTTCGACGGGTCCGTCGACGACGTCACTGATCTGGTGCATCACCGCGTCCCACCCGGGAGCCGCCGCCGCGGTCAGGGTCACGTGGTTGCGTAGGTCGAAGTGCGGGTCGCGCGCCCAGTACGGGTAGTCGAGGTCACCGGGCACTCGCACCAACCGCTGCCGGAAGATCGGCGGGCACCGGCCGATCCGTCCCGACACCCAGGTCAGCAGCGCGTCGTACGTCAGATCCGCACCGGCCGAATCGAAGACGTATACGTCCGTGATCTTGGTCTGCGCGCCCTGATCCTCCGCGTAGACGTGTACCGCATCGTCGGCAGTGAGCTGTATCGACAATGTTCCCGGCCTCCTGTGCGACCCCCTGCCGCACAGTATCGGACACAACCGGCGCCGATGCGCTTTTAACGACCGTCCAGTACTACGGGGTTCAGCTCACTGCCGGCTGCCCCAACACCGCGTCGAGGGTCACCGCCCACTGTCGGATGACGTGGGAGCGCCGCACCGAGTCGTCGGTCAGCACGTCCGCCAGCCCGAGTCCGCGGGCCAGGTCGAGCGTCGCCTGGACCAGTCGGTGCGCCACCGGATCCGTGTCGTCGGCCCCGAGTAGTTCCACCGTGACGCGGTGCGCAACACGACCGAACTTCGCCTCCAACGGGACCACCCGTTGCCGTAGCGCGTCGTCCGCCGCGGCAGCGGTCCACACCTGCAGCGCCGCCCGGAACAGCGGACCGGTGAAGTACTCGACCATCCGGGACACCACCGCCTCGGTTCGCCCCGGCCCGAGCGGAAGCCCGACAGCCTCCTGACGAATCTCCGCCATTCGACCGTCGAACATGAACTCCAGCGCCGCGGTGATCAGATCCTCGCGGGTGGGGAAATGGTGCTGGGCGGCGCCGCGGGAGACCCCCGCCTGCTCGGCGACGACCGACACCGTCGTCGCGGCCCACCCCTGCGTGGCGAGGCAGTCGATGGTCGCCTCGAGCAGTCGTAGCCGGGTGGCCCGGCTACGGTCCTGCTTCGGTTCGCGGTCCATCGCCATTCCCCAGTGCTCCCATCCCTCCGACCAGCGCGACTGTCGCTCCTGGACTAGGGCCATCATGCCCTCGCACGCCGCCTCGGAGCCAAACGGTCGCGAGAATTCTCAGAGCCCCAGCATCATCGACATGACGTTGAAGTTCGACCGCACGGAGAGGGTGCAGTAGAGATTCGGGTCGGACGCGAAATTCATTCACCCGACCGACAGCTGGCCGGTAGACCTCGCCCGGAGCCGAAGGACACGCCCTACCTCGACAGAGCCTGCAATTGCTCGTCCAGCGAAGTCGCCCACTGCTTGACGACTTCGACGCGTCGAGCGGAGTCGTCCGTCAGGACGTCGGCGAGGCCGAGACCGCGAGCGAGGTCCAACGTCGCCTGCACGAGGGCGCGAACGGCGGGGTCGGAACCGTCGACGCCGAGCTGGTCGACTGCCATTCGGTGGGCGGTACGGCCGAACCGGTCCTCCAGCGGCAGTACCCGCTCCCGCAGCGCGGGGTCGGACGCAGCCGCCGTCCACACCTGGAGCGCTGCCTTGAACAGGGTCCCCGTGTAGTAGTCCACCAACCGCGCGACCACAGCGGCGGTCCTTCCAGCGCCCTCGGGTAGGCCGATCGCCTCGTCACGTGCGATCTGCATCCTCGTATCGAACACGTACTCGAGAGCGGCGGTAATGAGGTCCTCACGCGTCGGAAAATGGTGCTGCGCCGCACCCCGGGACACACCCGCCCGCCCAGCGACCACGCCGACCGTTGTCGCAGCCCATCCCTGCTCTGCAAGACACTCGGTGGTCGCCTCGAGCAGCCGCTGACGTGTCACGCGGCTGCGGTCCTGCTGGGGTTCACGCATCGGCTGTCACCCCGTTTCGCGGTGCGCCGGAACACGTGGTGTGTGCGGTGCCACGAACGAACCCGCGCACAACGAATCGTGCGGGGGTTCGTTCGTGGCTGCCCATGGCTATTCGCCCCGCACCCAGCGCGGCGATCGCTTCTCGAAGAAGGCCGTCATGCCCTCACGTGCCTCCTCGGAGCCGAACAGCCGCGCCGACTGCGCGGCCAACTCCGCGGCATCCCGGTCGAAATCGGCGAGCAGCCGCATGGTGGTGAGCTTCTTCGACTCGGCGAGCCCCTGCGGCGAACCCTGTCGCAGGGCCGCGAGCAGTTCGTCGACCGTTGCCCCCGGATCCTCCGTCGCCGCGGTGATCAGACCGATCGCCTCGGCCTGCGCGGGGCCGAACTTCTCCCCCGTGAGGAAGTAGCGCCCGGCCGCGCGGGAGGTCAGGCGAGGCAGCACGGTCAACGAGATGATCGACGCGGCCAGGCCGAGTCGTGCCTCGGTCAGTGCGAAGGTGCTCGACGGGCCCGCGACCACCAGGTCGCAGGCACCGACCAGCCCCATGCCGCCGGCCCGGACGTGCCCGTCGATGCGCGCCACGATCGGTTTGGGCAGCTCGAGGAACTCCCGCAGCAGGTCGGTCATCTGCGCGGTGCGCTGCGCCGCGAGCTCGGCGGGGTCCGCGTCCGGCGTCGCCGCCGCCTCCGACAGATCGGCGCCCGCGCAGAAGGTGCTCCCGGTGTGGGTGAGCACCACCGCCCGGACCGCGTCGTTCGCAGCGGCATCCGCGAGCGCCCGCCGGAGCTCGCCGACCAACCGCGCGGAAATGGCATTGCGGTTGTGCGGCGAGTCCAGCGTGACGGTCGCGAACCCGTCGGCCACCTCGTAGCGGACGTACCGTTCGCTGACGTCGGTCATGTCTAGTACGACCTCGGCAGCCCGAGCGAGTGCTGGGAGACGAAGTTGAGGATCATCTCGCGGCTCACCGGCGCCACCCGCGCGATCCGAGCCGCCCCGAGCATGGCGGCCAGTCCGTACTCCTTGCTGAGCCCGGCACCACCATGCGTCTGGATGGCCTGGTCGAGCGCCTTGATACTGGCCTCGGCGGCCGCGTACTTCGCCATGTTCGCGGCCTCTGCCGCACCGAAGTCGTCACCGTTGTCGTAGAGCACCGCGGCCTTCTGCATCATCAGCTTGGCGAGCTCCAGCTCGATCTTCGCCTGGGCGAGTGGATGCGCGATGCCCTGGTGCGCCCCGATCGGGGTCTTCCAGACGGTGCGCTCCTTCGCGTACTTCACGGCGGCATCGATCGCGTACCGGCCCACGCCGATCGCCATCGACGCCCCGAGGATCCGCTCCGGGTTCAGGCCGGCGAACAACTGCATCAACGCGGCGTCCTCCGATCCGACCAGTGCCTCACCCGGCACCCGGACCTCGTCGAGGAACAGCGTGAACTGGTGGTCCGGCTCGATGACGTCCATTTCCATCGGCGTCTTGACGAAGTTCTCGGTGTCGGTCGGCACGATGAACAGCGCCGGCTTGAGCTTGCCGGTCTTGTGGTCCTCGGTCCGCGCCACGATCAGCACCGCGTCCGCCTGGTCCACGCCCGAGATGAAGACCTTGTTCCCGGTCAGGATCCAGTCGGCGCCGTCGCGCCGGGCCGTGGTCGAGATCTGGTGCGAGTTGGAGCCCGCATCGGCCTCGGTGATCCCGAACGCCATGATCTTGCTGCCGTCGGCCAGGCCCGGCAGCCACTGCTGCTTCTGCTCGTCGGTCCCGTACTTGCCGATGATGGTGCCGCAGATCGCGGGCGAGACCACCACGAGCAGCAGCCCCGCGCCGTGCGCGGCCAGCTCCTCTTGGACCAGCGCGAGCTCGTAGATCCCCGCGCCTCCACCCCCGTACTCCTCGGGCAGGTTGACCCCGAGGAAACCGAGCTTGCCCGCCTCGTTCCACAGCTCGGTCAGCGGCTCGCCCTTGCGCGAGCGCGGCAGCACGTAGTCGATGTAGTTGAAGCGCTCACCGAGTTTGGAAACCGCGGCGCGGAGTTCCTTCTGCTCGTCGGTCTCGATGAAACTCATGCGCTCTCCTCGGTTGCGGTTTCTGCGGTGGGTTCTTCGACAATGGCGAGGACTGCCCCGACGTCGACCTGCTGGCCGACGACGACGTCCAATTCGGTGAGCACGCCGTCCGCGGGTGCCGCGATGGTGTGCTCCATCTTCATGGCCTCGAGCCACAGGATGGGCTGGCCCGCGCTCACTCGATCGCCGGCGGCGGCGCCGAGCCGAATCACGGTGCCGGGCATGGGCGCGAGCAACGATCCGGCCGCAACCACCGACGCCGGGTCGACGAAGGTCGGCACCGCGGTGAACGTGGCCGCGCCGAGCGGCGAGTCGACGCACACCTGGTCGCCGTAGCGGGCCACGTCGAATCGACGACGCAGTCCGTCGACGGTCAGCACGACGATCTCCGGGGTGACGGACTCGAGTTCCGCACCCGGCACGAACTCGGTGACCAGTTCGCCGCTACGGGTCAGCCGGTAGTCCACTTCGTAGGTGCCGGAAGCGCTTTCGTACACCTTCCGCAGCGGCTGCGAGGACACGTTGCGCCAGCCGCTCGGCAGGGCGCCGTTGACGGGCGCCGCCAGTCGGTTCGCCACCGCCTGGGCCAGCGTCGCGGCCAGCGCAGAGACCCGCTCCGACTCCTCGGCGGCGACCGGGGCGGACAGCGCGTCGAGACCGTGTCGGTCGAAGAAGGCGGTGTCGGTCTCCCCGGCCAGGAAGGCGGAATGACGCAGCACGTTGACCAACAGGTCGCGGTTGGTAACCAGGCCGTGAATCTTCGCGCGCGACAACGCCGACGCCAGCTGCAGTGCGGCGGCCGACCGGGTCGGAGCCCACGCGATCACCTTTGCGAGCATCGGATCGTAGAACACCCCGACGACCGATCCGTCCACGACGCCCGAGTCCAGTCGCAGGCCACGTGCCGCGAGCGGAACGCCGAATTCGGTGTCCACACCGGGGATCTCGAATCGATGCACGGTGCCGCTCTGCGGCTGCCAGCCCTGCGCCGGGTCCTCCGCGTACAGCCGGACCTCGATGGCATGGCCGTGCTGGGCGGGTGGCTGCTCACCGAGCGGCACGCCCTGCGCCACCTGCAGCTGCAGCTCGACCAGGTCCAATCCGGTCGTCAGCTCGGTGACCGGGTGCTCGACCTGCAGTCGGGTGTTCATCTCGAGGAAGAAGAAGCCACCGTCCTCGTCCGCGAGGAACTCGACGGTGCCCGCGCCCTCGTACCCGATCGCGGCAGCTGCGTCGACGGCCGCCTGGAACAGCTTGGCGCGCATCGCCGGAATCCGTTCGACCAGAGGGGAGGGCGCCTCTTCGACGACCTTCTGGTGCCTGCGCTGGATAGAGCACTCGCGCTCCCCCACCGCCCAGACGGTGCCGTGCGCGTCGGCCATCACCTGCACCTCGATGTGCCGGCCGGTCTCGAGGTAGCGCTCGCAGAAGACCGTGGGATCGCCGAAGGCCGACGCGGCCTCGGCCCGCGCCCCCTCGAGCTGTCCGGGCAACTCGGCGAGGGTGCGCACCACCCGCATGCCGCGACCTCCGCCGCCGGCGGAGGCCTTGATCAGCACCGGCAACTGATCCTCGCTCACCTGTGCGGGATCGAGCTCGGCGAGCACCGGAACGCCCGCCGCATCCATCATCTTCTTGGACTCGACCTTCGAGCCCATCAGCTCGATGGCCTTGACCGGCGGGCCGATCCAGGTCAGGCCGGCGTCCTGGACGGCCTTCGCGAATTCCGCGTTCTCGGAGAGGAATCCGTAACCCGGGTGGACGGCGTCGGCACCGGCCGCCTTCGCCGCCGCGATGATCAGTTCCCCGCGCAGGTAGGTCTGCGCGGGGGTGTTGCCCGGCAGTCGGACCGCGGCGTCGGCCTCGCGCACGTGCGGTGAGTTCTCGTCGGCGTCTGAGTAGACGGCCACCGTGGCCAGGCCCGCGCTCCGGGCAGAGGCGAACACGCGCCGGGCGATCTCGCCGCGATTGGCGACGAGGACGGAGGTGATCTGGTCGGACATGGAGGCGGCGCTCACATTCTGAAGACACCGAAGTTCTCGGTGCCTTCGATCGGGGCGGTGGCAATCGCCGAGAGACAGAGACCCAGCACGGTGCGCGTGTCGCGCGGGTCGATGATGCCGTCGTCGTACACACGGCCGGACAGGAACAGCGGCAACGACTCCGCCTCGATCTGCGCCTCGATCATTGCGCGCATGCCCTTGTCGGCTTCCTCGTCGAAGGGCAGTCCCTTGGCTTCCGCACTGCCCCGCATCACCATCGACACGACGCCCGCCAGCTGAGCGGGGCCCATCACGGCGGACTTGGCGCTCGGCCAGGAGAACAGGAACCGCGGATCGTAGGCGCGACCACACATGCCGTAGTGCCCGGCTCCGTACGAGGCGCCCATCAGGATCGAGATGTGCGGCACCGTCGAGTTGGACACGGCGTTGATCATCATCGCACCGTGCTTGATGATGCCGCCCTGCTCGTACTCCTTGCCGACCATGTAACCGGTGGTGTTGTGCAGGAAGATCAGCGGGGTGTCGGACCGGTTGGCCAGCTGGATGAACTGGGTCGCCTTCTGCGCCTCCTCGGAGAACAGCACGCCTCGCGCGTTGGCGAGGATCCCGACCGGGTACCCGTGCAGTTCCGCCCATCCCGTGACCAGTGAGCTGCCGTACATCGCCTTGAACTCGTCGAAGTCGGAGCCGTCGACGATCCGGGCGATCACCTCGCGCGGGTCGAACGGCACCTTCAGGTCGGTCGGCACGATTCCGAGCAGGTCCTCCGGGTCGTGCAGCGGTGGGATGACCTCCGTGCGAGGCGCCGGGCCCTGCTTCTTCCAGTTGAGCCGCTTGACGATGTTGCGGCCGATGCGGATCGCGTCGTACTCGTCCTGGGCGAAGTAGTCCGCCAGCCCGGACTTACGGGCATGCATCTCGGCGCCGCCGAGCGATTCGTCGTCGGACTCCTCACCGGTGGCCATCTTGACCAGCGGCGGGCCGCCGAGGAACACCTTGGACTGTTCTTTGATCATCACGACGTGGTCGGACATGCCGGGGATGTACGCCCCGCCCGCGGTCGAGTTGCCGAACACCAGGGACACGGTGGGAATTCCGGCCGCCGAGGCCCGGGTGAGGTCGCGGAACATCCGGCCTCCGGGGATGAAGACCTCCTTCTGGGTGGGCAGGTCCGCGCCGCCCGACTCGACCAGCGAGATCACCGGAAGCCGGTTCTGCTCGACGATCTCGTTGATCCGGAAGCTCTTCTTGATCGTCCACGGGTTACTGGCGCCGCCGCGGGAAGTCGGGTCGTTCGCGACGATCATGCATTCGACGCCCTCGACCACGCCGATGCCGGTGACCACGTTGGCGCCGACCGGGAAATCACTGCCCCAGGCGGCCAGCGTGCAGAGTTCGAGGAACGGCGAGTCCGGGTCGATCAGCAGCTCGATCCGTTCGCGCGCGAGCAGTTTGCCCCGCTTGTGGTGGCGCTCCACCGATTTCGGCCCGCCACCGGCGAGCGCCTTGTCGAACTCGACCTGCACCTCGGCGAGTTTGGTTTGCATCGACTCCGCCGCGGCGAGGAAGTCCTCACCGGCCGTGTCAAGCGTCGATCTCACTACCGTCATTGCTACCCCAGTGTGTCGTCGGTGGTCTGGTCAGGCTTGGAATCCCAGCAGCTTCGCCGCCAGGGAGGTCAGGATCTCGTTGGTGCCGCCGCCGATGCCGAGGATGCGCATGTCGCGGTACTGCCGCTCGACCTCGCTCTCGCGCATGTAGCCGAGTCCCCCGAACAACTGGACGGCCTCGTGCGCCACCCATTCGCCGGTCTCGACGGCGGTGTTCTTCGCGAAGCAGACCTCGGCGATCAGGTTGACGTCGCCGGCGGTGTACCTGTCGACCACCGAACGGGTGTAGACCCGCGCGACGTCGATCTTGCGTGCCATCTCCGACAGCGTGTTCTGCACGGACTGCCGGGTGATCAGTGGCCTGCCGAAGGTCTCGCGGTCCCGGCACCACTGCGCGGTCAGGTCGAGGCAACGCTGGGCACTCGCGTAGGCCTGGGCGGCGAGCGCGACCCGCTCGGTGACGAACGCCTGCGCGATCTGCGCGAAGCCGGTGTTCTCCGCACCGACCAGGTTGGCGGCAGGCACCCGGCAGTCGACGAACGAGAGCTCCGCGGTGTCGGAGGCCAGCCAGCCCATCTTCTCCAGCTTGCGGGAGACGGTGAATCCCGGTGTGTCCTTTTCGATCACGAGCAGTGAGACACCGCCTGCTCCCTCACCGCCGGTACGGACAGCGGTGACGACGAAGTCGGCTCGGCAGCCGGAGGTGATGAAGGTCTTGGCGCCGTTGACGATGAAGTCGTCTCCGTCGCGGACGGCCCGGGTGGTCAGGTGTCCCACATCGGACCCGCCGCCCGGCTCGGTGATCGCCAGCGAGCCGATCAGATCTCCTGCGAGGGTGGGCCGCACCCACTTCTCGATCTGCTCGCGATCGCCCGCGGCAACGAGGTGCGGCAACGCGATGCCACAGGTGAACAGGGAGGCGAACAGCCCACCCGAGCACCCCGCGTAGTGCATCTCCTCGCACACGACCATCGCGTCGATCGGCTCGCCGCCACCGCCGCCGACCGACTCGGGGAACGACACCCCGAGCAGCCCCAGTTCGCCTGCCCGCCGGTGCAACTCACGCGGCAATTCACCCGCTCGCTCCCACTCGTCCTGGTGCGGCAGAACTTCCTTGTCCATGAACCTGCGGACGGTCGCGCGCAGTTCACTGCGCTGCGGGTCGTTCCATGCGTCGGTCACTACGCCTGCTCCTGGGAGTCGATGAGTGTCTGGGGCACCGGAATGTGCCGGGACCGTAGCCATTCCGCGAGTCCCTTCGCCTGTGGATCGAACCGGGCCTGGTAGGCCACACCCTGTCCGAGAATTCCCTCGATGACGAAGTTGACCGCCCGCAGCGCCGGCAGCACGGTCCGGGTGATCGTCAGGTCCGCGGTCTCGGGCAGCATCACTCGGAGACGATCGACGGTGAGCTCGTGTGCGAGCCAACGCCACTGCTCGTCGGTACGAACCCAGACCCCGATGTTGGCGTTGCCGCCCTTGTCACCGCTGCGGGCCGCCGCGATGGCGCCGAGCGGCACCTCGCGGACGGGCCCCACCGGCAACGGCTCCGGCAGCGCCGGGCCCTCGACCGCGTCGAGAATGCGGGTGTCGACCGCCTGGGCGACGTCGACCCGGGTGCCGTCCGGCAGCACGGCGATGTGCGGAACCTGCTGCGCGTCCACGTATCCCGGCGTGAAGACGCCGTAGGGCGCACCGTTGCCCGGCATCGAGGTGAAGGTGCAGCCGGGGTAGCTGGCCAGTGCGAGCTCGACGGCGACACTGGAGAACGCCCGCCCCACCTTGTCGGGGTCGGGATCCCGAACGACGCAGCGCAGGACGGCGCTGGCCTGTTCCTCCGTCGCGGCGTTCGGGCGGTCCAGCCGGGCCAGTTCCCAGTCGAGTTCCGCGGGCCGGACGGTCAGCCACGACTCGAGTTGCTTGCGTGCCAGTTCCGCCTTGGCCTCGATGTCGAGACCGGTGAGCACGAAGGCCATTTCGTTGCGGAAACCGCCGAGGGTGTTGAGCGAGACCTTCAGCTGCGGCGGCGGGGCCTCGCCGACGACCGGCCCGATCTCGACTCGGTCCGGACCCGCCTGGGTCAGGGTGACGGTGTCGAGGCGGGTGGTGACGTCCGGGCCCGCGTAGCGGGCGCCCTGGATCTCGTACATCAGCTGCGCTGTCACGGTGCCGACGGAGACCGCACCCCCGGTGCCGTCGTGCTTGGTGATCACCGACGACCCGTCGCTGCGGATCTCGGCGATCGGGAATCCGGGCCTGGTGAGGTCCGCGATCTCCTGGAAGAAGGCGTAGTTGCCGCCGGTGGCCTGGGTTCCGCACTCGATGACGTGTCCCGCGACGACCGCCCCGGCGAGCCGGTCGTAGTCGGTGCGTCCCCAACCGAAGTGGGCCGCGGCCGGTCCGATGATCACCGAGGCGTCGGTGACACGCCCGGTGACCACGACGTCGGCCCCGGAGTTCAGGCACTCCACGATGCCCCAGGCTCCCAGGTACGCATTGGCGGTCAGTGGCTGTCCCAGACCGAGTTCCGCGGCGCGGCCGGTGAGATCGTCGCCCTCCACGTGGGCGAACGTCGCCGCCACGCCCAGCTTGTCGGCCATCTCCCGCAACCGGACGGTCAGCCCGGCCGGGTTGAGTCCGCCCGCGTTGACCACGATCCGGACGCCCTTCTCGACCGCCAGCCCGAGGCAGTCCTCCATCTGGCGGAGAAACGTCTTCGCGTAGCCGAGGTTCGGGTCCTTCATCCGGTCCCGGCCCAGGATGAGCATGGTGAGCTCGGCCAGATAGTCGCCGGTCAGGTAGTCGAGGTCGCCGCCCTCGAGCATCTCGCGCATCGCGGTGATGCGATCACCGTAGAAACCCGAGCAGTTGCCGATCCGGACGGGGGCGCTCATGCGTCGGCCTTCCGCTCGCGGCCTGCCCCGGGCGGGCCGGCGAAGACCTGCGCGATACCGAGCCAGGCCTCGGCGTCGGACCCGACCGCCGTCAGTTCGAGGTCGTCCCGGTGCGCGCGCTGGGTGACCAGCAGACAGAAGTCGTGGGCCGCCCCGGTGACGCGTTGCGCCGCATCCGGCGGACCCCAGATCCAGACATCGCCACCCTCCGGTGCGGCGAGTTCGACCCGGAACTCCTCCGTCGGGGCCGTGAGCTCGTTGACGGCGTACGCGAAGTCGCGTGTGCGGACACCCAGATGCGCAATCGCGCGCAGCCGGTTGGTCGGCTCGACGTCCACTCCGAGGGCCGCCGCGATGTCCTGCCCGTGCGCCCAGGTCTCCATCAGGCGCGCCGTGGCCATCGACATCGCACTCATCGGCGGCCCGTACCAGGCGAGTTTCGTCCCTGCCGGGACGGCGGCCAGCGCCGCGGCGAGCGCGTCACGACCGCTGCGCCAGTCGGCGAGGAGTTCGGCGGGCGGGCGGACCGCCTCCACCGCGGCGCCCTCGTCCACGAAGCCGGTGGGGTTGGCCCAGGCCAGCTCGAGCGAGGCGGCGAAGGCGTCGGCGTCGGTGACGGCCATCAGCGCAGCGCGATCGGTCCAGGCCAGGTGGCCGATCTGATGTGCGATGGTCCACCCCGCGGCCGGGGTGGCGGTCGCCCACCGCTGGGGCGCCAAGCCCGCGACGAGCGCATCCACAGCGTCGCCCTCGGCGCGCAGGTCAGCTAGGACTGTGTTCAGGTCGGCCATGAGTCTCCCTCGACGATGCTGTGTCCAGCATCACCCCACCGGAGGAAAAAAGCAAGCGCGACTGATTGTTATTTGCCCACGCCGTTCCGCACGACCCGCCGGAGCATGCCCCTGTTCGCGAACACCACTGCGCCGCAATGGTGTTCAACACTTCGATCCTGATCCGAATCGACCACGGGGGCGGCCCCGGTGCGGTAAAACGGACCCGCGCCAGTACCCGGCGCACATCGCACACCGACTCCAGGAGTGAGCCATGCCCGACTTCCTCAGCGCGATCCTCCCCTCCCTGGGCCTGCCGTTCTTCGCCATCGGCGGCAGCACCGCCAACGGACCGGACGTCGGCAGCAGCATCGGATTGCCGGGAATCTCCAGCTGACCGCTACGCACGCGCTCACCGGGCAAACGCTGTCCACCCAACGGAGGACAACCCGCCCAAATGCTGGATTTCATTTCGGAATCGCTGGTCACAGCAAGGTCACATCGGGTACAAATACCAAGACGCTCGCCCAGGCGAGCACCGAAGGAACGTACCGAACAAACCAGGAGTGACCATGTCGTCTGATCTCGCTGACCTTTTCGGTGGCCTCAACACCGTCTTCACTGCGCTCGACAGCCTCTCCAGCGGCTCGTCCGGCGGCAGCGGCTCGTCGGGCGGCTCCTCGAAGTAGGTCCACGAGCAACTGAGGGGGTCACCTGCATTTGCCTG
>NZ_JBHZAH010000127.1:0-13654 GCF_042754225.1 Rhodococcus sp. NPDC059234 | reverse complement strand
GCGCATGCCCGGGCCGGGGTTTCCTCGTCGTGTGGGGCAGCTCAGCTGTGGTACGGCTCCGCGCTGAGCAGCGTGACCTTCATGGTCTTGCCGTTCGGCAGCGTGTACTCGCGGGTGTCGCCGACCGCCGCGTTGAGCAGCGCGCCGCCGAGCGGGGAGTTCGGGGAGTAGACCTCGAGCTTGTTGTCGCGGGCACCCTCTTCGCGGGTGGCGATCAGGAAGGTCTCGGTGTCCGACTCGTCGCCGTCGTAGTAGACCTTGACGACGGAACCGGGCAGGGCCACGCCGGACTGGGTGGGGGCCTCGCCGACCTTGGCGCTGTTGAGCAGCTCCTGGAGCTGGCGGATACGAGCCTCCTGCTGGCCCTGCTCCTCGCGGGCCGCGTGGTAGCCGCCGTTCTCCTTCAGGTCGCCCTCTTCGCGCCGCTCGTTGATCTCGGCTGCGATGACCGGACGGTTCGCAATGAGCTGGTCGAGTTCGCTCTTGAGCCGGTCGTGGGACTCCTGGGTCAACCAGGTCACCTGGGTCTCGGTCATGCTCGATCACTCCTCGTAGTCGGAGCCCTTGCGGGCGCCCCGGACGGACCACCGAAATCCAGTGGTCGGCGGTGGCAAGGCGCGCGGTCCCCCGGCTGATGTGATCCCCCGGTCGGCTCAGTCATGTGAGCAGTGCACCCTGCCGCCTTGCAGCTGTGCAATCACACAGCAGTACGCAAATGCAGCAATACACGGTTCCAACCGGAACCGTGTATCGACGTATTCTAGCACGAGCTGGGATTTCGCCCCGGAGACCGCAGGCAGCCCGGGCGGGCGGTGGTGTGCCCGATCAGCTCCCGGCGAGGTACTCCGGGACGTCCGCGCCGCAGCCGTAGATGTCGGCGATGCCGGGCGCCTGGGAGGTTCGGATGAAGGTCGTCAGGTCGACGGTGCCACTGTCCGACGGCGCCACGTACACCTCGCGGCGGCCCGTCTCGGAACCGTCCCGGGAGCGGGCCCGGACGATGCAGACCGCGGGCTCGGAGGGTTCGTCGCGGGTCACGGTGAACCGGATGTTGATCGTCGAGTCGTTGACGATGTCGTAGGAGATGACGCTGGTCGAGATGTCCTTGTTGTCGAACTTGTTGTACGCGTAGTACGCCAGCGCGGTGCCGAGCAGGACCACCCCGATGGTGAGAACGATCGCCATGATCCGCGACCCGTGCAGGCTGCGCTGGGTAGGCGTCGGATAGCGGTCGGCGGGCAGCGTCTCGGTCATCGGCTCAGCTCTCGTGAAGCGGTCCGGGCGAGTTGCCCCACCCGGTGGGCACCCCCGCGGGGTCCGGGCGGGGCCACGGCTGACGCTGGAGGTATCGGGTGGAACTATAGGGGAAGGACAACGGCGACCCGTTGGCGCGGTACGCGTCGAGGGGCGACGCTGTCAGGCAGGCCGACGATGGCTACAGGCGAAGCTGAGGTGAAGGAACACAGTGAGCGGATTGCGTCTCATGGCCGTGCACGCCCATCCCGACGACGAGTCCAGCAAGGGGGCCGCGACGACGGCCCGCTATGCGGCCGAGGGCAACGACGTGCTGGTGGTGACCCTGACCGGCGGCGAACGCGGCGACATCCTCAACCCGGCGATGGACGTGCCAGGCGTGCGCGACCGGATCAGCGAGGTTCGCAAGGAGGAGATGGCCGCGGCGGCGCGCATCCTCGGTGTCGAACAGACCTGGCTCGGCTTCGTCGACTCGGGACTGCCCGAGGGCGATCCGCTGCCCCCGCTGCCCGAGGGCTGCTTCGCGCTGGTGCCGCTCGAGGAGTCCACCGAGGCGCTGGTGCGGGTGATCCGCGAGTTCCGGCCGCACGTGATCACCACGTACGACGAGAACGGCGGCTACCCGCATCCCGACCACATTCGCTGCCACGAGGTGTCGATGGCCGCCTACGAGGCGGCCGGCGACCCCGAGCGGTTCCCCGACGTGGGGGAGCCGTGGGAGGTGCAGAAGGTCTACTACTCGCACGGGTTCATCCGCAAGCGCCTGCAGTTGTTCCAGGAGGAGTACGACCGCCGGGGCGAGGAGTTCCCGATGGCCGAGTGGCTCAAGAAGTGGAAGACCGAGCAGGGCGACCTGATGGCCCGCGTCACCACCCAGATCACCTGCGGTGACTTCTTCCCGCAACGTGACGACGCCCTGCGCGCGCACGCCACCCAGATCGACCCCAACGGGTCCTTCTTCGCGGTGCCGCTCGAGATGCAGCAGAAGATCTGGCCGACCGAGGAATTCGAGCTGGCGAAGACCCGGGTCCGCACGGCGATTCCGGAGAACGACTTGTTCGCCGGCATCGATCACGTCGGCGTGGCACCCGGCCATCAAGAGGAGACGAAGTGATTTTGGCAAGTGCGACGGTCGACTGGCTGGCGCAGACCCCCGGCACCCCCACCGGCCCCGAGTTCGGCAAGGCCTCGCCGGTCGGGCTGGTCCTGATCCTCGCGCTGCTGGCCGGCACGGTGCTGCTGATCCGCTCGATGAACCGGCAGCTGCGCAAGCTCCCCGAGACCTTCGAGCCGGAGCACCCGGAGGCCGATCAGGCCGCCGACGAGGGCACCGATCGCGGCGCGGCGGTTCCGCCCGCCGAGCCGACCGCCCCGGACGAGCCGAACAAGCCGGAACCGCCGACCCAGGCACCGAGCTAGGCAGGCGACCGCGGTGAACTCGGACGCCCGCTCACGCAACACCCTCGGCGGGGCGACCAGTCCGTACCTGCGCCAGCACGCCGACAATCCCGTGCACTGGCATCAGTGGGGGCCGGACGCGCTCGCCTGGGCGGCCGAGCGGGACGTGCCGATCCTGCTGTCGATCGGGTACTCGGCCTGTCACTGGTGCCACGTGATGGCGCACGAGTCGTTCGAGGACGAGGCCACCGCCGCGGTCATGAACGAGAACTTCGTCTGCATCAAGGTTGACCGGGAGGAACGCCCGGACCTGGACGCGATCTACATGAATGCGACGGTCGCGACCACCGGTCACGGCGGGTGGCCGATGACGTGTTTCCTCACCACGACGGGCGAGCCGTTCTACTGCGGCACCTACTACCCGCAGACCCCGCGCGGCGGGATGCCCTCGTTCGCCCAGTTGCTCGAGGCCATCACCGAGACCTGGCGCGAGCGCCGCGACGACGTGCAGCGTGCGTCGGCGTCCATCACCGCCGAACTGCGGACGGGCGCCGCGGGCGTCCCGGCGGGGGCCGCGCCGCCCGATGCCGACCTGCTCGGTGCCGCCGTGGCGACGGTGCTGCGGGACGAGGACACCGAGCGGGGTGGGTTCGGCGGCGCGCCGAAGTTCCCGCCGTCCGCGCTGCTCGAGGGGATGCTGCGCGGCTACGAGCGTACGGGCGACGGCGCGGTGCTGGCGGCCGTCGAGCGGACCGCGTCGGCGATGGCCCGCGGCGGCATCTACGACCAGCTCGGGGGCGGATTCGCCCGGTACTCGGTGGACGCCGAGTGGGTGGTACCGCACTTCGAGAAGATGCTCTACGACAACGCCCAGCTGCTGCGGGTGTACGCGCACCTGGGCCGGCGCACCGGTACCCCGCTGGCGCTGCGGGTGGCGGCCGAGACCGCGGAATTCATTCTGCGCGAATTGCGCACGGCCACCGGCTGCTTCGCGTCCGCACTGGACGCCGACACCGAAGGCGTCGAGGGACTGACCTACGCGTGGACGCCCGACCAGCTGGTCGAGGTGCTCGGGTTCGAGGACGGGATCTGGGCGGCCGGACTGCTCGCGGTCAGTTCGGCGGGGACCTTCGAGGCGGGCACCTCGGTGCTGCAGCTGCCCGCCGATCCCGACGACCCCGAGCGGTGGGAGTCCGTGCGCACCAGGCTCTTCCGCGCACGGTCCGGACGTCCTCAGCCGGGCCGTGATGACAAGGTGGTGACGGCCTGGAACGGCCTCGCCGTGACGGCCTTGGCAGAGGCCGGCGCCGGGCTCGGTCGCCCCGACTGGATCGCCGCCGCCGCCGACTGCGCGCGCTACCTCCTCGACGAACACCTGGTCGACGGGCGGCTGCGCCGGGCGTCGCTGGGCGGGGTGGTCGGCGACGCGGCGGGGGTGCTCGACGATCACGCCGCGCTCGCCACCGGACTGCTCACCCTGCACCAGGCCACGGGGGAACTCGAATGGCTGACCCGCGCACAGGAAGTCGTCGAACTTGCGCTCGCGCACTTCGCCGATCCCGACGAGCCGGGGTGCTGGTTCGACACCGCGGACGACGCCGAGCGGTTGATCGCCCGGCCTCGCGATCCGTTCGACGGGGCGACCCCCTCCGGTGCGTCCTCGGTTGCCGAGGCCCTGCTGGCTGCCGCCGCCCTCTCGGAACCCGAACTCTCGTCCCGGTACGCACTCGCCGCCGCGAACACCCTCGACCGCGGGGCGCCGCTGCTGGCCAGGGTCGCGCGTTCGGCCGGGCACTGGCTGGCGGTCGCCGAGGCATCGCTGCGTGGGCCGCTCCAGGTGGCGGTCTCGACGACGGACCCGAGGTCCGAACTGCTCGCCGTCGCGCGCCGGGCCGCGCCGGGCGGGTCGGTGGTGATCGGGGGCACCCCCGGCTCGGTGCCGCTGCTCGTCGACCGCCCACCCGTCGACGGCGCCGACGCGGCGTACGTGTGCCGCGGCGTCGTCTGCGACCGGCCGGTGACGGGGGCCGAGGAGTTGGCGGACGTGCTGTCGGGCTGACCGCGGAGCGGTCGGACCGCGGCGAACGCCTGCGCGGGCCTGCCACGGCGCGGGTTTCTCGGGCGGGTTGGCGGTGGGGGACATGACGTGCGCGCGGAACATGGCCTCGGTGCCGAGTCTCGCGGGGAACGCCGTCCGGCGCGGTAGGCGCGACGCGGTGACCGGTGGCGGAACCGATCGTCGCGACGGTGCGTCTTACGGGCGTGACTGATCAGTGGCGATTCACCGCACTGGAATTCGACGTGCTGTGGCGGCACCTCGGCCGCGACCGGCTGCCGTATCCGATGCGGTTCCGCGGCGAGGCCGCGACCGAGGACGACTTCCAGCAACAGCGACGGGCCGCCGCGCGGCGGGTCCTGCCACGCCTCGACGAGGCCCTGCATGCCGCGCTCTCGGCGCTCGCCTCGCCGATCGTGCGCGTCGAGGTGTGCGGCTTTCACGGCCGCGGTCTCGAATCGACGGTGCGGGCGCACGCGGGAGTGTCCGGTGAGCGCGCAGCGCTCGCGCGCCAGGACCAGGGCGCCGATCTCGACGACGGCGGCGACGTCGTGCTGTCGGCGGTGCCGGCCGGCCGCGTGGCGGCGCGCATCGCGGCGGTGCTGCCGTCGGCGCGGCGCGGCACCGGTCGCGGCGTCGCGTCCGCGATTTCGAGGCGACGGTCGGGGGCGGACGGATCGCTGATGCTCCCCGCCGCCAGGCTCGGACACGAGGAGGCGTGCGACGAGTTCTTCGCCCGCCCACGAACGGGACTCGGCGAGATCGGCGTGTTCGCGGGCCCGGCGCTCGACTGGCGGCCGACCGCGGAGGGGCGGGTCGTGCAGTGGATGGACTTCGAGGACGACGGTCGCTATCTCGTCGGTGGCACCGACGCCGTCAGCGCCGTGCCCGCCGGGGGCGACGAGATCGCGTCCGAGGTGGGGCGGCTGATCGGACTCACCCGCGGCGAGGCGTGAACGGCGCCGACGTCAGCCGAACACCACCAGGCACACCGCGACGTAGTGACACAGGGCCGCGACGACGGTGCCGGCGTGGAAGAACTCGTGGTGGCCGAAGGTCGCGGGCCACGGGTCGGGCCACTTGGTGGCGTACAGGACGGCCCCCACGCTGTAGAGCACGCCGCCGACCGCGAGCAGCACCAGCGGAGCCCAGCCGACCTCGCGCACGAGCTGGCCGGCGACCGGCACGATCGCCCAGCCGAGCAGCAGGTACAGCGGCACCCCGACCCAGCGCGGCGCCGTCGGCCACAGCATCTTCAGTGCGACACCCGCCAGCGCGCCCGCCCACACCACCACGAGCAGGGGCCTGCCAGTGCTCGGGGGCAGGGCCAGCATGGCGAACGGCGTGTAGCTGCCGGCGATGAACAGGAAGATCATCGAGTGATCCGCGCGCTTCATCCAGATCCGGGCGCGGACGGTCGGCCAGTGCACGCGGTGGTAGGTCGCGCTCACACCGAACACCCCGCAGACCGTCAGCGCGTAGATCGCGGTGGCGAATCCGGCCCTGGCCGACTCGCCCGCGGCGAGGACGACGAGCGCCGCGCCCGCGACGACCGCGACGCCGAACGCCCACAGGTGAATCCAGCCGCGCAGCCGCGGCTTGACCGGTGGCGTGTCGAGGTCCAGTGCGGTCATTCGCTGCTCCCGTGGTCGCCGACGGCGAACCTACGGTTCCGTAGGTTCGGGTGTCGGCCACTGTACCTGCACCGGAAGTCGGCCGGTACGGGGTGAGACGCCGATTACACCGGTGCCCGTCGGAACCTCGTGAGCCCGGCGTAATGTGGGCTCCCGTGGTGATGTCCAGGTGAAGCCGTCGAACCTGCTCTACAGCATCTACGAGCGTCGGCTCACTCGGCAGCTCGAAGGCCTGCAGCAGCCTCGGCACGTGGCGGTGATGTGCGACGGCAATCGTCGCTGGGCGCGGGAGAACGGGTTCACCGATGTCGCGCACGGCCATCGCATGGGCGCGCTCAAGATCGCGGAGTTGCTCCGCTGGTGCGACGACGCCGGCATCGAGATGGCCACCATCTACCTGCTCTCCACCGAGAACCTGCGGCGCGACGCCGAGGAGCTGGACTCGCTGCTCGAGATCATCACCGACGTGGTCGAGGAGATCTCGGGGCCGGACCAGAACTGGTCGGTGAAGATCGTCGGGACCCTGGACCTGCTGCCCGAGGAATCCGCGCGGCGCCTGCGCGAGGCCGCCGACCGTACCGACGGCCGGACCGGGACCCACGTCAACGTCGCTGTCGGCTACGGCGGCAGGCAGGAGATCGCGGACGCCGTGCAGTCACTGCTCAGCGAGAAGCTGGCCGCAGGTCTGTCCGGCGACGACCTGGTCAAGGCGATGAGCGTGGAAGGCATCGACGGGCACCTGTACACCTCGGGTCAGCCCGACCCGGACCTGGTGATTCGGACCTCCGGCGAGCAGCGACTGTCCGGGTTCCTGCTCTGGCAGAGCGCGTACTCGGAGATCTGGTTCACCGAGGCGTACTGGCCGGAGTTCCGTCGCGTCGACTTCCTGCGGGCGCTGCGGGACTACGCGGCCCGGCACCGTCGCTTCGGCACCTAGTCGGCGCGGTCTCGCAGCCTGGTCCTACGGCCCGGTCAGCGCCGGGAACCAGATGTCGGTGAGCACCGCGGCGGCCAGCTCGCGCGGAATCTCGATCGTGCCGTGCACCGCCCAGCGGGTGAAGAACCGCTCGAGCTGCGCGACCAGCAGTTCGATCCGCAGGCGTGCCTCGGTCTGCCCGTCCGGGCCCCACCGGGCGAGATAGGACGGCATCGCACTCGGCAACGACCCGTACGCGCCGCGCGCGATGTCCCGGAAGCCGGGCTCGAGCGCCATCGCCTCGTCCCAGGCGGGCAGGATCGCCCGATGCTCCTCGAACCAGTCGATGGTGCGTTCGACCCAGGCGGTGAACTCGGCCCTGGAGCCGGTCTCGAGAATCCGGTCCAGATCGGTGTAGACGGTGGCCGCGCGCGGCGGGAGGGACTCCTCGCCGACCTTCTGCAGGACGTCGCCCTTGCTGGTGAAATGCAGGTAGAACGTCGCCCGGCTGCAGCCCGCGGCGGCGGCGATGTCGTCGATCTTCACCCGGGCGTAGCCGTTCGCCTCGAACAGTTCGCGCGCGCAGTCGAGGAGGGCCGCCCGCGTTCGGCGCTTCTGCTCGTCCCGGCTGGTCGGCTTCCTGTCGGGTCGATCCGTGGTCTCGCTCACCGCAACACCTCCGGTCGGATCATATGAGTTCGGGTCGAAAGTTTCGCTTGACAGCGTGTCAGCGAATCCTGTTTTATGGCGTACATCACAGGTCGGTGGTGCGTACGGGTCGCGCTGTCGGATCGGAGGGGAACCAATGTCGACATCTCCCACGGTGTGCATCATCGGTGCCGGTTGCTCGGGGTTCACGACCGCCAAGCGGCTCAAGGATCACGGCATCGCGTACGACTGCTTCGAGGAGTCCGACGACGTCGGCGGCAACTGGTACTTCCGGAACCCGACGGGGCGCTCCGCCTGCTACGAGAGCCTGCACATCGACACCTCGTCGACTCGACTGCAGTTCGAGGACTTCCCGGTGCCCGACGACTGGCCGCACTTCCCGCACCACTCGTTGATCCACGGTTACTTCCGCGACTACGTCGACGAGTTCGACCTCCGCGAGACGATCACCTTCGGCACGCGGGTCGAGACGGCCCGGCGCGCCGCCGACGGAACCTGGTCGGTCGTCCTCGACAACGGCGAAACACGCTCGTACGACGCGCTTGTCGTCGCCAACGGGCATCACTGGGATCCGCGGATGCCGGAGTATCCGGGTGCGTTGGACGGCCCGATCCTGCACAGTCACGACTACGTCAATCAGTTCGAGCCCGTGGACATGCGCGGCAAGAACGTCGTGGTGGTGGGGATGGGGAACTCCGCGCTCGACATCGCGTCCGAGCTCTCGCACCGCTCGATCGCCAAGCACGTCTGGGTGTCGGCGAGGCGCGGGGTCTGGGTCCTGAGCAAGTACCGCGAGGGCAAGCCGGCCGACAAGATGATGATGCCGCCGTGGATGCCGCGCAAGCTCGGTCTCACGATCGCCCGGCGCAAGATCAAGAAGTCGCTGGGCCGGATGGAGGACTACGGCCTTCCCGTGCCGGACCACGAGCCGCTCAGCGCGCACCCCTCGGTCAGCATCGACTTCCTGGCCAAGTCCGGGTCGGGTGACCTGACGTGTGTGCCCGCGATCGAGGCGCTCGAGGGTGACCACGTGCGGCTGGTGGACGGCAGGCTCGTGCCCGCCGACGTCGTCGTCTGCGCGACCGGCTACAAGATGAGCTTCCCGTTCTTCGACGACCCGTCGCTGCAGCCCGATGCGCAGCACCGTTTTCCGCTCTTCAAGAGGATCGTGCCGCCGGGTGTGCCCAACCTGTTCTTCGCCGGACTGGCCCAGGCGTCGCCGACCATCGTGAACCTGGCCGAGCAGCAGAGCAAGCTGATCGCGGGCATCCTCGACGGGTCGTACGCCCTGCCGACGACCGAGGAGATGCGCCGCGTCATCGCGACCGACGATGCCGCGAGCCTCGAGCAG
The DNA here is from genome assembly GCF_042754225.1 of Rhodococcus sp. NPDC059234. NCBI lineage: Bacteria > Bacillati > Actinomycetota > Actinomycetes > Mycobacteriales > Nocardiaceae > Rhodococcus > Rhodococcus sp. NPDC059234. The sequence continues at coordinate 4,376 of NZ_JBHZAH010000127.1, read as the reverse complement.
TACTACGAGGCGCCGCGCCACACCATCCAGGTCGATTTCGCGCGCTACGTCCGCGACCTGACGAAGGAGATCGACTCCGGGCGCAAGCGCGCGCAGTCCGGGGCCGTGACGGCTCGATAGCCGCGAGATCGCGGTCGGCCGTGTCCTTTTCGGGGCCTAGAGCTTGCGCAGACGCAGCCGGTTGATGGAGTGGTCGGCGTCCTTGCGCAGTACCAGCGTCGCGCGCGGGCGGGTCGGCAGGATGTTCTCGACCAGGTTCGGCCGGTTGATCGAGTTCCAGATGTCGTCGGCCGCAACGGTGGCGTGCTCGTCCGAGAGCGCCGCGTAGTGGTGGAAGTGGGCGTTCGGGTCGGCGAAGGCGGTCTTCCGCAGCGCGAGGAAGCGCTTGACGTACCAGCGCTCGATGTCCTCGATGCGGGCGTCGACGTAGATCGAGAAGTCGAACAGGTCCGAGACCATCAGTCGCGGCCCGGTCTGCAGGACGTTGAGCCCCTCGATGATCAGGATGTCGGGCTGTCGGACGAGGTGGTACTGGCCGGGCACCACGTCGTAGGACCGGTGCGAGTACACCGGCGCGGCAACTTCTTCCGCGCCCGACTTGACCTCGGTGACGAACCGCAGCAGCTTGCGACGGTCGTAGCTCTCGGGGAATCCCTTGCGGTGCATGATGCCCCGCCGGGTCAGCTCCGCGGTGGGGTACAGGAATCCGTCGGTGGTGACCAGGTCGACCCGCGGATGGTGATCCCAGCGGGCCAGCAGCGCCTGCAGCACACGCGCGGTGGTCGACTTGCCGACCGCAACGCTGCCCGCGACACCGATCACGAACGGCACCTGACGGTCGGGGTGCTTCTCGCCGAGGAACGTCGCGGTCGCGGCGAACAGGCGTTGGCGCGCGGCCACCTGCAGGTGGATCAGTCGCGACAGCGGCAGGTACACCTCCGCCACCTCGTCGAGGTCGATCTGCTCGCCGAGGCCCCTCATGCCGAGGAGTTCTTCCTCGGTCAGGACCAGCGGCGTCGACTTGCGCAGAGTTCGCCACTGTTTGCGGTCGAACTCGACGTAGGGGCTGCTCTCGCTCACCCGCGCCATTCGCGTCCCCCGAACTCGGTCTGCATAGCTGGAATTGTGCGCGTCCACACACCGCGCCGGATCGGCGGGTCCGGGCACTACCCTTCAACAGCATGGACCCCGACGCGTTCGTCCGCGAATACCTGCTGCTCGGACTCGGTTTCGACCGGATCGAGGAGGGCTTCGTCGACGCCTACACCGGCGACCCCGCGTTGCGCAGGAAGGTCGAGAACGCACCCGCACCGGACCCGCGCGAGCTGGCGGCCCGGGCCGCCCGGCTGCGGTCCGAACTGCCGGGTGTCGATCTGTCCGCGGACCGGGCGGGCTTCCTCGACGTGCACCTGCGGGCACTCGAGTGCTCGGCCCGCAAGTTCGCCGGTGAGCAGATCGGATTCGTCGACGAGGTGCACGCCTACTTCGACGTCCGGATCGAGCCCGGCAGCGTCGACGACTACCGCGAAGCGCACCGGGCGATGGACGAGGTGCTGGCGGGTGACCGGACCCGGCCGTTGGCCGAGCGGCTGCAGGCGCATCGCGCAGCCGACGAGATCCCGCCGGATCGGCTCGCCGAGTGCGTGGACGCCTTCTCCAGCGCGCTGCGGGATCTGGTCCGCGGCCGCTACCAGCTGCCCGAGACCGAGCGCGTGGAGTACGAGGTGGTGGGGGACAAGCCGTGGTCGGGCTTCAACTACTACCTCGGCGACTACCGGTCCCGGGTCGCGATCAACTCGGACCTCAAGCAGCACATGGCGAATCTGCCGCACCTGATCGCGCACGAGTCGTACCCCGGTCACCACACCGAGCACTGCCGCAAGGAGGCCGGCCTGGTAGGTGCCGGTCAGGCCGAACACACGCTGTTCCTGGTGAACACCCCGCAGTGCCTGATGGCCGAGGGGCTGGCCGACCTGGCCCTTTCGTCGATCGTCGGCGACGGGAGCGGGACCGGCGGAGCGACCCCGGGTCAGGGCTGGGGCCTGTGGGCCCAGGAGATCTACGCCGACCTGGGCCTGCGCTTCGACGGGGAGCGCGCCGAGGCGTTGTCGACGGCGTCGGCCAAGCTGCTCGGGGTCCGGCAGGACGCGGCGCTGCTGCTGCACGACCGCGGGCGCAGTCACGACGAGGTCGCCGAGTTCCTGCAGCGGTGGACCTTGGCGAGCCCGGAACGGGCCAGGCAGTCGTTGCGGTTCCTGTCCTCGCCGCTGTGGCGGGCGTACACGAGCACCTACGTCGAGGGCTACCGACTGCTCGGGGCGTGGCTCGATCGCGGCGAGAGCGTCGACGAGCGTGCGGAGCTGTTCCGGCGGCTGCTCGACGAGCCGTTGATCCCGTCCGCGCTGCGCTGACCGGCGAACCGGTCGGCGTGGGTTCAGCCGCGCGGTGACCAGCCCTCCGGACCGGGACCGAGCGCGGCGAAGGACCCGACGTGTCCGCGGTTGTGCTTGACGCGCCGGGCCAGCCGCCAGGCGCCGCCGCCGCGTACCCACTCGTCGTGATAGTCGCCGAGGGTCTGGAACGTGAGGTCGGCGCGGTCACCCTGGCCGACGTGCAGGTCGCAGACGTAGGCACGGCTCGTGGCGGTGTCGCCGTCGACGTCCACCAGGACGTTGCCGAGCAGGTGCTGCGTCGGACCGCACTCGTCGAGGAACGCCCGGATGGTGGTGACGATCTCGGCGCGGCCGGTCAGCTCGCCGGTGCCGAGGTTGGCGGTCGCCTCCGCGAGGACGAGGTCGTCGAGGGCGGACCAGTCGCGGTCGTCCATCGCGCGCGCGATCCGCGTCAGCACGCGGGCGATCGCGCGTTCGGCGAGCAGGTCGTCGAGTGTCGTCGCGGCTGTGGTCATCGGCGCTCCTGGGCGGTCGCAGCGGGCTCGGGCCGAGCGGCCCGTTGGGACGCTAACCCGGCCGTGCGGCGCTCCTGCGGCTGTGATCTCGATCACCGGGACGCAAATGTGGGTAGGACCCGCGAGTTCGTGCTGTTCGCGCGGTTCTAGACTGGTAGGGCCCCTGCCCGGCTTCCCTTGGAGATTCTTCGATGACCGCTGTGCCCAGCACCGACGTCAACAATGCTTCGCTCGCCGAACTCGACCCCGAGGTCGCCGCGGCGATGAACGGTGAGCTGGCCCGTCAGCGCGACACCCTGGAAATGATCGCGTCGGAGAACTTCGTGCCGCGCGCGGTGCTGCAGGCCCAGGGCAGCGTGCTCACCAACAAGTACGCCGAGGGCTACCCGGGGCGTCGCTACTACGGCGGCTGCGAGCACGTCGACGTGGTGGAGAACCTGGCGCGTGAGCGTGCCAAGGAGGTCTTCGGGGCGGAGTTCGCGAACGTGCAGCCGCACGCAGGCGCGCAGGCCAACGCCGCGGTGCTGATGGCCCTGATGAACCCGGGCGAGAAGCTGCTCGGCATGGACCTCGCGCACGGCGGTCACCTCACGCACGGCATGAAGCTGAACTTCTCCGGCAAGCTGTACCAGGTCGCGTCGTACGGCGTCCGCGAGGACACCCACGTCGTCGACATGGACAAGGTCCGCGAGATCGCCCTCGCCGAGCGTCCCCAGGTCCTCATCGCCGGCTGGTCCGCCTACCCGCGGCACCTCGACTTCGCCGCGTTCCGGTCCATCGCCGACGAGATCGACGCCAAGCTGTGGGTCGACATGGCGCACTTCGCCGGACTGGTCGCCGCGGGCCTCCACCCGTCCCCGGTGCCGCACGCGGACGTCGTGTCCACCACCGTGCACAAGACCCTCGGTGGTCCCCGTTCCGGCATGATCCTCGCCAAGCAGGAGTGGGCGAAGAAGCTGAACTCCGCGGTGTTCCCCGGCCAGCAGGGCGGGCCGCTGATGCACGCGATCGCCGCGAAGGCCGTCGCCATGAAGATCGCCGCCACCGACGAGTTCAAGGACCGTCAGGCCCGTACCCTCGCCGGCTCGAAGATCCTGGCCGAGCGCCTCACCGGCGCCGACGTCGCGGGCAACGGCATCTCCGTGCTCACCGGCGGCACCGACGTGCACCTGGTGCTCGTCGACCTGCGTCACTCCGAGCTGGACGGCCAGCAGGGCGAGGACCTGCTGCACGAGATCGGCATCACGGTCAACCGCAACGCCGTCCCGTTCGACCCGCGCCCGCCGATGAACCCGTCGGGTCTGCGCATCGGCACCCCCGCGCTGGCCACCCGCGGCTTCGGCGACGCCGAGTTCACCGAGGTCGCCGACATCATCGCGACCGCGCTGGCCGCAGGCGCCGGCGCCGACGTCCCGGCGCTGCGCGCCCGGGTGTCCAAGCTGGCCCTCGACTTCCCGCTCTACGAGGG
>NZ_JBHZAH010000126.1:0-13734 GCF_042754225.1 Rhodococcus sp. NPDC059234 | reverse complement strand
CCGCCGTGGGGGCGGGCGTGCTGGTGGGGTATGGGGCCGCGCTGGGGCACGTGCGCGCCCACGGCTTTGGTCGGGGGGCCCGCCCCCGCCTCCCCGCCACCGGATCCGAACACCTCCATTCGGGTGCCGTCCGGCAGCTCCATCCAGGACATGTTCTCGACCACGCCGGCGATGCGCTGGCGGGTCTGCAGCGCGATCGCCCCGGCTCGCTCGGCCACCTCGGCGGCGGCCTGCTGCGGGGTGGTCACCACCAGGATCTCGGCGTTGGGAATGAGCTGCGCCACGGAGATCGCGACGTCACCGGTGCCGGGCGGCAGGTCCAGCAGCAGCACGTCCAGATCGCCCCAGAACACGTCGGCGAGGAACTGCTGCAGGGCCCGGTGCAGCATGGGCCCGCGCCAGACCACCGGGGTGTTGCCCTGGGTGAACTGGGCGATCGAGATCAGCTTCACTTCGTGCGCCTGCGGCGGCATGATCATCCGCTCGACCTGAGTCGGCTTGGCGTCGGTGCCGAGCATCCGGGGGACCGAATGGCCGTAGATGTCGGCGTCGAGCACGCCGACCGACAGTCCGCGGGCGGCCATGGCGGCTGCGAGATTGACTGTGACGGAGGACTTTCCGACTCCGCCCTTCCCGGAGGCGACGGCGTACACCCGGGTCAGCGAACCGGGCTGGGCGAACGGGATGACGGGCTCGGCGGAGTCGCCGCGCAGCGACCGGCGCAGTTCGGTGCGCTGCTCGTCGTTCATCACGTCGAGCTCGACGCGGATCGCGCCGATGCCGGCGACGTCAGCGACAGCCTTGGTCACCCGATCGACGATCTCGGTGCGCAACGGGCAGCTCGACGTGGTCAGGTAGACGACGATGTCGACGCCCCCGTCGTCGGCAAGGTCGATGCTCTTGACCATGCCCAGGTCGGTGATGGGCTTACGGATCTCCGGGTCGAGCACCTTGGACAGGGCGCTGCGAACATCGGACTCGGTCACTGCTGACATGACACCAATGGTAGGTGTCGTGGGATCAGTGGATTCGCGGCAGGGCGTCCGCGGTGGGGTTGATGCCCGTCGAGTAGGCGAGCGACCAGGCGGTCACGTTCGCGACGTAGGCCATCGAGTTGTTGTAGCGGAGGATCGCCCTGGTGGCCGAGGCGAGGTCGCGCATGTTGGTGCCGCCGTCGCAGAGGTAGTTGCCGGTGGACGCGGCCGCGTCGAAGAGGTTCTGCGGGTCGGCCACGCCGTCGCCGTTGCCGTCGATGCCGTACCGCGCCCAGGTGCTGGGGATGAACTGGGTCGGACCGACCGCGCGGTCGTAGACCGCGTCGCCGTCCAGCTTGCCGCCGTCGGTGTCCATGATGACGGCCTGGCCGGGCAGGCTGCCGTCGAGCGGGAGGCCGATGATCGGCTGGAGCAGGTTGCCCTTGTCGTCGGCCTCGCCGCCGTTCGCGTGGCTGGACTCGACGCGGCCGATGCCGGCGATCTGCTGCCAGGTGATGCCGCAACCCGGCGTCCGGTCGGCGAGGGTCTTCTCGGCAGCCTGGTAGGCGGCGAAGTTGATGGCGGGGATGCCCAGCGGTCCCTGGGGCAGCGGCGCGGGCGCGGGTGCGGGCGCGGGCGCGGGGGCCGGCGCAGGTGCCGGGGCCGGGGCCGGTGCCTGAGTCGTCGGCGCGATCGCCGTTGCGGGGGCGGGGGCGGCCTGCGGCGACGGGGCGTCCGCGATCGGGGCGGCCTTCGCGGTGAGGAACGGTACGGGCGAGGCGCCCGAGGTGGCGGCCACGGAGATCAGTCCACCGGGGACGAGACCGGTCAGAGCGATGACCGAATTACGTCGAAGCTTCGAGTTCGATTTCTTGCTGTGGCGACCCACCGAAATACCTCCTGCGGCCCCGGTCGGGGCGTGCTGCTCCTGTAGACCGCACCCGAGGTTACCCGATTCGAGATATTTCCGTTATTCAACCGTGATCAGAATGCCCGTTATTGCCCCCATTGATGCAGGTAAGGGCGGGTGTAAAAAAAAGTTATCGACGAGGTCTCGGGAAGTGGCCGGAAGGTATCGGAAGCGTTACCGGACGGGCGCAGGCTGTGCGGGCCCGGGCGGCGTGCCCACGGCCGCGACGGGCGGCGCAACGGGTGCTGGTGTCGCCGGCGGGCAGAAGATCAGGCAGGGCAGTGCCGGCAGCCCCGGAATGAGCGGTGGCGGAGTCGGCGTCGGCGGGGCCGGCGCGGCTGCGTCGGCGAGCACCGCTGCGTCGGGTTTGGCCGGCGTTGCGGTCGGCGCGGCAGGCTTGCCCGGTTCCGGCGTGACCTCCGGGATCGAGCCGGGAGTCGGTGTGCCCCCGCCGGCGTAGGCCGCCGACCAGGCGAGCACGTTCGCCGCGTACGCCATCGAATTGTTGTAGCGCAGCACCGCGCGGACCTCCTGGGCGCTCTCGCGCAGGTTCAGTCCGCCCGAGCAGAGGTAGCGGGCCGCGGCCAGTGCGGCGTCGAAGACGTTGTTCGGATCGGCGACCCCGTCGCCGTTGCCGTCGGCCGCGTAGTGCGTCCAGGTGCCGGGAAGGAACTGCATCGGCCCCACCGCCCGGTCGAACTTGGGGTCGCGGTCCACCTTGCCGCCGTCGGTGTCGGCGATGACGTTGTTGCCCGCGAGCGTGCCGTCGAGCACCGGACCGAGGATCGGGCTCAGCGTGGTTCCCGACGCGTCGGTGCGGCCGCCGCCGGCATGGCCCGACTCGATGCGTCCGATCCCTGCGAGCAGGTGCCAGGTGACGCCGCACCCCGGCTGGTCGGCGGCCAGCGTTGCCTCGGCGCCCCGGTAGGCGCTCAGGACGAGTTCCGGAATGCCGAGGGCGCTCAGCGAGATCGGCATGGGTGCGAGCTTCTCGGTCACCGCGCGCGGTGGCTCGAAGGTCACCGGGGCGGGTGGGGTGTAGGCGTGCGGACCTCGCGTGGGCCGGGCCGCGGGCGCCACCAGCCCGACCGTTCCCGTCGCAGGTGCGTCGGCCGCCGCGCCGGGCGGAGGCGGGGACTCGGCCAGGGCCGGCGGTGGTGGTGCGCCGATCGACAGCGCCGCGGTGACGGCCCCGACGAGTGAAACCCCCGCGACGGCCACCAGCCCACGGATCCGCATCCGCACCCCTCCTCGACGAGCCCCCACCCGGAATGTGACCCAGATTACAGATCGGCCACTCGTCCGGCGCCGTTACGGACACTCCTCGGGCGAAGCCTCGGGTCGCGAATGAGGTCTCGAAGTCGCTACTTGCGGGAGGGCCGAAGCTCCTCGTCGTCGCGTTCGGCGAGGAGGGACTTGATCTCCTCCAGCTCGCGACGCAGGTAGTCGCGGGTGGCCACCTCGCCGACCGCCAGCCGTAGCGACGCGAGCTCCCGCGCGAGGAACTCGGTGTCCGCCTTCGTCTGCTCCGCCCGCGCGCGGTCTTCCTCGAGCGAGACGCGGTCGCGATTCTCCTGCCGGTTCTGTGCGAGCAGGATCAGCGGGGCGGCGTAGGCGGCCTGGGTCGAGAACGCCAGGTTCAGCAGGATGAACGGGTACGGGTCCCACTGCAGCCCGACCGCGGTGATGTTGAGGGCGATCCAGACGATGACGACGACGGTCTGGATGACCAGGTACTTGCCGGTGCCGAGGAATCGGGCGATCGATTCGCTGACCCGGCCGACGGCCTCGACGTCGATGTTGAAGACCGGACGCCAGCCGCCGCGCGGGGTGTCCAGGCGTGCCCGGGCGCTGGGGGTGGTCCGGTCCGCCGTTGTCCGTTTCTCAGTCATCGGTCGCTTCCTGTTCGCGCCAGTCCTCCGGCAGGAGATGGTCGAGGACGTCGTCGACGGCGACCGCGCCGAGCAGGTGACCCTCGTCGTCGACCACCGGCCCGCACACCAGGTTGTACCTGGCGAAGTAGCGGGTGACGGTGGCCAACGGGTCCTCGGGTCCGAGCCGGATCAGGTCGGTGTCCAGCATCCCGCCGACCAGCGAGGCGGGCGGCTCGCGGAGCAGTTGCTGCAGGTGCACGCAGCCGAGGTAGCGGCCGGTCGGGGTCGAGATCGGCGGCCGGACCACGAACGCCATGCTCGCCAGCGCCGGCGTCAGGTCCGGGTTGCGTGCCAGCGCCAGCGCCTCGGCCACCGTCGTCGAGGGGGTGAGGATGACCGGTTCGGGCGTCATCAGGCCGCCGGCCGTGTCTGGAGAGTGCTCGAGCAGTCGGCGGACCGGCTCCGAATCCTCCGGGTCCATCAGCTGCAGCAGCGATTCCGCCTCGGTCTCGGGCAGCTCGCCGAGCAGGTCGGCGGCGTCGTCGGGATCCATGGCCTCGAGCACGTCGGCGGCGCGTTCGACCTCGAGATGGGTCAGTAGGTCGGTCTGGTCGTCGGTCGGCAGCTCCTGCAGCACGTCGGCCAGTCGCTCGTCGTCGAGAGCGACGGCGACCTCGTGCCGACGCTTGTCGGGCAGTTCCCGGATCGCGTTGGCCACGTCGGCCGGGCGCATTCCCTCGAACTGGGCCAGCAGCTGCGAGACCCCCTGCCCCGGCAGAGCCAGCTGCGAGTGGGTCAGGCCCTCGACGTGGGGCCACTCGACGACGTGGACCGCCGACCGGCGGGCGAGGCGGGCCCGTGGCCGCCGGACGGCCACCCGCGAGACGACCCAGTCGCGGGTTCGGGTGAGCTCGATGCCGAGGTCGACCACCAGCACGTCGATGCCGGCGAGCTCCACCAGTGCGGGATCGTCCACGCGCACCGTGGTGTCCACCACCTGCGCCAAGGCCAGCACCTCGCCGGGCTTCTGGGTGAACTTCCGCAGGCTGACGCTCCCGGTCAGGGTCACCGACCCGGGTTCGATCGCGGTGACGCGCAGCATCGGCACGAAGATCCGCCGGCGGGTGACGAGCTCGACGACCAGTCCGAGGACTCGCGGGCGCTGCCGCCCGATGCGGATGGTGATGACGACGTCGCGCACCCTGCCGATCGATTCGCCGTCCGGTCCGAGCACCACCAGGCCCGCGAGCCTGGCTGCGAAGACCTTGCTCACTGCTGCCATGATGGCAAGGCTAATTGTTGACCGCGTCGTGACGCTGAACGAGTGTGCCCAAACACGGTTTCGGCGCGGCGCTCGAGTGGAGGTCCACATGGTGAACCCGCGCCCCCGTCGGTCGGTGCTGGCCGTTCCCGGCAGCAGTCGCAAGATGATCGAGAAGGCCAAGGGATTGCCCGCCGACGAGGTGTTCCTCGACCTCGAGGACGCCGTGGCGCCGATCGCAAAGGCGCAGGCACGCACCGAGATCGTCGATGCGCTCAACTCGGACGGCTGGGGTCGTCAGATCAAGGTCGTGCGAGTCAACGACTGGACCACCGAATGGACCTACGGCGACGTGGTCGAGGTGGTCTCCGGGGCGGGCGCCAACCTCGACGCCATCCTGCTGCCGAAGGTGGTCGACGCCAGTCACGTTCAGGCACTGGACCTTCTGCTGACCCAGGTCGAGAAGGCGAACGGGCTCGAGGTCGGCCGGATCGGCATCGAGGCCCAGATCGAGAACGCGGTCGGGCTCACCAACATCGACGCGATCGCGACGGCCAGTCCCCGCGTGCAGACCCTGGTCTTCGGGCCCGCGGACTTCATGGCCAGCATCAACATGCGCACGCTGGTGGTCGGCGAGCAACCCGAGGGCTACGACACCGGCGATGCGTACCACCACATCCTGATGACGATCCTGCTGGCCGCCCGCGCTCACGGGCTCGAGGCGATCGACGGGCCGTACCTGCAGATTCGCGACGTCGACGCGTTCCGTCGTGCGGCGGGCCGGACCGCCGCGCTCGGCTTCGACGGCAAGTGGGTCCTGCACCCGACCCAGATCGACGCCGCGAACGAGGCGTTCAGTCCCCGCCAGTCCGACTACGACCGCGCCGAGATGATCCTCGAGGCGTACGAGTTCCACACCTCGGCGGCGGGTGGTGCGCGCGGTGCGGCGATGCTCGGCGACGAGATGATCGACGAGGCCAGTGCCAAGATGGCTCAGGTGGTCGCGGCGAAGGGGCGGGCTGCGGGAATGTTGCGCACCATGCGGTTCGACTCGGGCGAAGCCTCGGAGAATGTGGCCGATCCCGAATCTCCGTAAACTGGACACGGAAGGGGCGCAGCGACGCCCACGGCAGCGAAATCAGCAGCACCGTTCAGCAGGGAGCGTCGACATGACCAATCCACTTGGACAGCCGAACCGGCCCGGCCGAGGCGCACTTCCGACTCCGCCCACCGGATGGCCGATCGGCTCGTACCCCACCTACGCCGAGGCGCAGCGTGCGGTCGACTACCTGTCCGATCAGGAGTTCTCGGTGGAGGACGTCACGATTGTCGGGGTCGACCTGATGCAGGTCGAGCGCGTGCTCGGCCGGCTCACCTGGGCGAAAGTCATTGGTGGCGGCATCGTTTCGGGTGCCTGGCTCGGTGTGTTCCTGGGTCTGCTGCTCGGTCTGTTCACCACCAGCTTCCTCGGCCCGCTCATCGCCGGCATCATCGGCGGCATCATCTTCGGGGTGATCTCCACGACGATCCCGTACGCCGCCACTCGCGGCACCCGTGACTTCGCCTCGACCATGCAGTTGGTCGCGGGCCGCTACGACGTGCTGTGCGAGCCGAAGACGGCGGAGCGGGCCCGCGACCTGCTCGCCAAGCTCGCGATCTGACGGTCCGCCGCCCCGATCGGGGAGGGTGCGGGGCGGCGGACCGGCGCGACCGGGTCAGCTGCTACCGAAATTGAGTCCGCCCGGCAATTGCGGCAATTGGGGCAACTGCGGAAGCTGCGGGACCTGTGGAATCTGGCCGGGGTCCGGTGCCGGCGGCTGCCAGGTGCCGGGGTCGTCGTTCCCGTCGTTGCCGTTCCAGTCGGAGCCTCGGTCTCCGTTGTCGTCCCGGTCGTGGTGCCGGTCCCCGCCGTTGTGGTCCCAGTCGTGATGCTGCGACTGGTCGCCGTCGTCGTGATGCGCCGGGTCGGCGAGCGCGGTTCCGGTGATCGCCATCAGCGGTAGTCCGACCAGCGCTCCGGTCACCGCGAGGCGTCGAACGATTCGTCGGCCGCGTCGCGGCTTCTCGGTTCCAGACATGTGCGTGTCCCTTTCCTCGGTGGGGGATCGGGGCGAGTCGGCGGTGCCGCATCCCCGATCCGATTCCCACGCTAGGGACGGCGTCGGCGCCCGGACAGGGCCGGAGGACGATTCACAGCACTGTCCCAGGACCTCCCGGATCCCGTGCGTAACCTGTGCTAGCGCAAGAACGTTCGCTGATCACGGTGGGTTCCTCGCAGTGCGCGCCCGGCCCACCGCACCCACGGTCGCGACCACAGGAGCATCCGACCCCTGCGAATCTGCTGTGAAGACACGGCCGGCCGGTACATTCGGCCAGGCGATCTTGCCGCGCGGTGGGCGCGGCGGCGACGGGGCGGGGGAGCGCGATGGCGACGGTCGAGCGGATGTCGGGGCGGGCGCTCGGCCGCGCCACCCTGGCGCGGCAGCACCTGTTGGCGCGTTCGCCCGGCACCGCCGGCGAGATGGTCGAGCATCTGTTCGGCCTCCAGTCGCAGGCACCGCTGGCGCCGTACTACGCGTTGTGGGCGCGGCTGGAACGGTTCGCGCCGGCCGACTTCGCCGAGCTGCTCGAGCGTCGAGAGGTCGTGCGGATGGTGCTGATGCGTGGCACCGTGCACGCGGTGACCGCCGCGGACGCCCTCGCGCTGCGCCCGTGGGTGCAGCCGATCATGGACGCCGACCTGCGGATGAACACGCAGCATCGCAAGGAGATTGCGGCGGCCGACGTTCCGGCGGTCGAGCGCTTCGGTCGGGAGGTGCTCGAGCGCACGCCGATGACCATGGCCGCACTGCGGCCGCGGCTGGCGGAGCAGTGGCCGGACCGCGACCCGGTCGCGCTGGCGCACGCCGTGCGAGACCTGCTGCCGTTGGTGCAGATTCCCCCGCGCGGGCTGTGGGGAAGGTCGGGCCAGCCGATATGCACCACACTCGAATCCTGGCTCGGTGCACCGCTGGACCGCACCATCAGACCGGAGGCGCTGGTGCTCCGGTACCTCGCCGCCTTCGGTCCCGCGACGGTGGCCGACGCGCAGGCCTGGTGCGGGCTGACCCGTCTCGCGGAGATCTTCGAGGCCCTCGCACCGCGGCTGAGGCGGTTCGTCGGCGAGAACGGCGCCGAACTGTACGACCTTCCCGACGCGCCGCGGCCCGACGCCGCGACCACAGCTCCTGCGCGCATCCTGGCCCCGTTCGACAGCGTCCTGCTCGGCCACGCCGACCGGTCCCGGGTGATCGCCGACGACCACCGCACCCTGGTTTTCACGGTGAACGGCATCATCAAACCAGCCGTGCTGATCGACGGCAGGGTTGCAGGTTTCGTCACCGTCGCAGCCCGGAAGGGCATGGCATCGGTCGAGATTGCGACCTTCGTGCGACCCGCGGCCGGGACGGCCGCGGCGATGGAGGCGGAGGCGTCGCGGTTACTGAGGTTCGCTCATCCCGGCGCCGACACCCACGACGTCCGCTTCGTCGCGGTGGAGTGAACGCGATCGCATCGCGCACGAGATCGCTTGTGCGGCACCGACAGCCAGGCCGGCGATGCCACCCCACAGCAACGACACCAGCGCGCCGCCGACGAGAGAGAGCAGGTACGCGCCCGAGCCGGCGTGGACCACGAAGCTCAGGTAGACGATTCGAACCAGGTTGCCGGCGAGCGCGCCGACCACCGTCGCGGCCCAGCCTGCCAGGAACGCGCGGGCCGGTCCGCCGTCCGGATGCCTGCTCGACGAGTTGACCAGGCGCATGCCCGTGACCGCGAGCATGACGAACGCCGCGCCGAGTTCCACGAGCCAGGACGCGGTCGTGGTGGCGCCGAGCGGGAACAGGCGCAGGGCGGGAAGGGCGAACGGAAGTCCGAGCGCACTCGGCACCAGCAACGACGGCGCGAACGTCAGGATCCACCCGGTGACGGGCCAGAATCCCGCCAGTACCGAGACGGCCGTGAGCGTCGCAAGCCCGGGGCGGAGGTCCGCGGGGCGGGCCACGACCTCCGGCTTGTCCGAAACGGGCACGCTCGTCTGCACCATGCCGCAACATTAACGCGGCAAGTGGACCAAGCGTCCAGAATGGTGAAGAGAGAGCGGTGGCGGCGTGCGGCGAGTCCGAATCGCGTCCCTGGCCGCGGCGGCGACCCTGCTGCTCGTCGGCGGGGCAGCGGCAGTGGTGCGGGACGACCCCGAGCCGTCCGCGACGTACCTCACCGACGACCAGGGCCGCGCCCTGGTGCTGCGCGGCTTCAACACCGCGTCGAGCGCGAAGAGCACCCCGGACGGGATGCCCGAGTTCACCGAGGCGCAGCTCGATCGCGAACACGCCGACATGGGCACCAATTTCGTCCGGTTCCTGATCTCCTGGCGATCGGTGGAACCGGAGCCCGGCACGTACGACCGGGCGTACCTCGACCGGGTGGCCGAGCGGGTCGGGTGGTACGCCGACCGCGGTTACCACGTCATGCTCGACATGCATCAGGACCTGTACTCCGGGGCGATCACCCCCGACGGAAAGACCGGAAACGGCGCGCCGGCCTGGGCGACCTATCTGGACGGGCTGCCGGTCGGCACGCACGACATGTGGGAGCAGTACTACCTCGATCCCGGGGTGATCCGCGCGTTCGACAACTTCTGGAACACCACCGGTGCGCACCCCGAACTCACCGAGCACTACGCCGGTGCCTGGCGGGCGGTCGCGGAGCGGTTCGCCGGCAACCCGGCAGTGGTCGCGTACGACCTGATGAACGAACCCTACGGCGGGACGCTGCAGGGTCCGGATTTCGAGGCCGGCCCGTTGACGGCGCTGTACCAACGCACCGCCGACGCCATCCGGCAGGTCGACGCGAACAAGTGGGTGTGCGTGGCGCCGCAGGCGATGGGCGTGAACTGGGGTACGCCGAGCGGGCTCGGCCCGGTGGCGGACCGTCGGGACGGCGAGGCCCGGATTGCGTACTGCCCGCACATCTATCCGCTGCCGATGGATCTGGGCGGGGGCTACGAGGGCACCTCTCGGACACTGGTCGACGCGACGATCGACTCGTGGCGCGACCACGCCCTGCGGACGGCGCGCGCGTTGGGCGACGCCCCGATCATCCTCGGCGAGTTCGGACTCGACACCACCTTGCCCGGGGCGCTCGAGTTCGTCGACCGGATGTACGCAACGGCGGCCGAGATGGGCGCGGGCGTCAGCTACTGGTCACGCGACCCGGGCGCTTGGGGGCCCTACGAGGAGGACGGCACGGCCCGGAACCTGGTGGCCGCGCTGGACACGCCGTATCCGCGGGCGGTCGCCGGCACCCCGACGGACTGGACCGCCGCCCCGGATCGGCTGGAGTTGACCTTCCGGCCGAATCCGTCGGTGACGGCGCCGACCGAGATCTACCTGCCGCGCACCGGGTTCCCGGCAGGCGTTCACGTGGACGGTGCGCAGGTCCAGGACTGGAATCCGCAGAGCAGGTTGCTCACGCTGCGCGGTCACGGCAGCCCCGACAGCGTGACCGTGACCGTGACCCCGGCTCCCTGAACCGGGACACACCGGACGCGGGTGTTAGATGAACGGGTGAGTGACAGTGTCATCGCCTCCGTTCGCGCGTACCTGATCGACAGGATCGGCGGGCCCGAGCCCTCCGCGGCGTCGGTCACCTTCGTCGGACTCGAACCTCTCGAGGTGCTCCGCTTCGGCCCGCTCGACCGCGACCTCGTGCGCTACGTCTCGCTCGGCTGTTCGCGGCATCCGATGGGTGATCCCGGCGACCTGATCGCGGACCCGGTGCGCGGTCCGCGCGCGGAGCTGGTGTTGTCGTTGCGAGGCGGTGCGGGGGTCGCGTCCGGGGTGCACCGCACGCTCGCGGTGCTGGCCGCGGCGCCCGCCGTGGAAGGCGTGGTGCTCACCGTCGACGGCCTGCTCGACCTCGGCGACCCGCTGTGGAAGGGCGCACCTTTCACCGCGATACTGTTGGGGGACAGTGACATCGACGCTCTCCCGCTGCCCGAGCCGGCGGATCCGGTGCGGTTCCTCGAGGCGGTCCCGATCACCGGAACCGAGGCCGCGTGGGTGCGGCTGCGCGGCGCGGGAGCGCTGCGGGAGGCGTGGGCGGAGGCGGGGATCGACGTTCGCGACCCGGCGCGCGGCGCGGCCTCGCTGTAGCGGCGTCCGCCGCGCCGTCACGGCCGACCGCCTCGCTCACCCCGCGACAGCCCGGCGCAACTCGACGACACCGGGATGCGTGTCGCCGGCGCGGGTGCACAACTCGACCGTGCACGGCTCGATGTCGGAGACGGGGACGAACCGTACGTCGGCGCGCGTGTAGTACTCGGCGATGGTGGCGGCGGTAATAGCCACGGCGCGGCCGTCGGCGACGACTTCGAGCAGTTCGTCCATGGAGCGTACGTACGGACCGTAGGAGACCGCCGCGCCGCTGGGGCGCGGATCCACGGACCACCACCGGAGCCACTGTTCGCCGCCTGCGTCGCTGCGCACGTGGACCTCGCCGTCGAGGTCCGCAATCTCGATGGTGGAACGGTCGCCGAGTGGATGGGAACGAGGGAGCACCGCGACCCGGGACTCCTGGCCGATCAGGTCGAAGAGCAGATCGTTCGCCTCGGGCAGCGGCGGGCGGACGAACGCCGCGTCGACCTTTCCGGACTCGACCGCGGACAGCTGTTCCGACCAGTCGATGTGGACGAGCTCGAATGGCGAGTGCAGCGAGTCGAGCGCCGCCCGGCCGAGGCGTCCCGCGGCGCCGTTGATGAATCCGATCCGCACCTGCCGGGACTGTCGGCGCTCAAGCGCGACAAGGAGATTCACCGCTCGGTCCGCCGTGCGCAGAACCTCGCGTGCCTGCGGCACGAAGACCTGACCGGCCTCGGTGAGTTCGATCGGGTGGCTGGCGCGTTCGAGCAGTCGCACGCCGAGTTGAGTCTCGAGCCGGCGGATCTGCTGGCTGAGAGCGGGTGTCGTGACGAAGAGTCGCTCGGCCGCCCGCCCGAAGTGGCCCTCGTCGACCACGGTCAGGAGAGCGTGCAGTGCGCGCAGGCTGAGATCGGTTCCGAGCATGCAATCCATTCAAGCATGACGGTGATTCCCGTCACCGCGGGTGACCTGGGCCGTTAATTCATCTGTCAACGTTGCGCACGAATCTCCACATGTACACACCCCGGGTGGCTCGCCCAGGGTGGGGATGCCACACCGAGTTCGTGGCCTTCAGCCCCAAGGAGCCCGCAATGAACAAGTACGAGCACGAGTTCGTGCACATGATGGACGAGGTCGAAGAGTTGATCGACTCGCTCGAGAGCCCCGCGCATCGCAAGATCCTGAAGAACTACCGACGGCACGCATTCCTCGAGGTCTCCGGCCGATACAAGGAGATCTTGTCGCCGGACATGACCGTCGAGGAGCCCGTCTACCGACTCTTCGAGAACGGCCAGTCCATCGTGCTCGACGGAATGGACGAGGTGCGCGGGTTCTACGAGTCGCTGGCCGAGACCGACACCCTGGTCATGTGGACGAAGGACTCGAAGTTCTCCGTCGGCGACCACGGATTCGCCGGTGAAACCCTGTTCAGTCAGTTCGTCCCCGGACGGATTCTCGGCGACGGGGTGTTCGGAGCTGTCCACTCGGGCGACTCCGGGAGCGGAGCACCACTCGACCGCAGTTCGGAGATCAATCCGGACGGTTGGTATCTCGTGCGCCGGACACTCGCGTTCGTGTGGCCCTACGACGAGGACGGCCGGCTCGTCGGTGAGCACGTCTACGAGGACTCCGCATCGAAGACGGTCACCGAAGTTGATGCGAGCGAGATCATCACAGCCGAGCGGGCAGCCGAGCTGCTTGCGCCGATGCTCGACGAGTACCTCCCGTGAGCCCCCGAGTCGCCGTCGTCACCGGGGCCGCACGCGGACTCGGCGCGGAGATCGGGCTGCGCCTCGCCGCGGACTACGACGCACTCGTGTTGGCCGACCTCCATGCCGAATCGCCGGAGCGAGACGCCGACCCGCGCTGGCGCAACCTGGGCGTCGAGATCGTGTCCGTCGCCTGCGACGTCCGCAGCGCCGGCTCGGTCGGTGAGATGTTCGACCTTGCCGAGCGGATCGGATCGGTGCGCGCCTTGGTGAATGCGGCCGGTGTGGGCCTGTTCACCCCCTTCCTCGAGATCGACCACGCTCAGTGGGACAACACGTTCGCGGTGAACACCCGGGGCACCTTCCTCACTTGCCAGGAGTTCGTCCGGCGGGCGAAGGGCAGCGGCGAGATCGTCAACATCGCCTCGATCGGCGCCCGCCTCGGCGGCGACATGCTCGCCCACTACGGCGCGTCGAAGGCGGCCGTCATCGAGCTGAGTCACAGCGTCGCACGAGTCGGTGCCGCTCGCGAGATCCGCTGCAACACGGTGATGCCCGGACTGATCCTCACCGACATGTGGCGCCGGACGATCGCGGTACTGCGCGACCGCGATCCAGCCCTGAGCGGCGCGAGTGACGACGTGGTGTTCGCGGGATTCGTCCAGCAGATGGTCCCGATGGGCCGTCCGCAGAGTGCCGGTGACATCGCCGAAATGGTCGCCTTCCTGCTCAGCGACAAGGCTCGCAATGTGACCGGTCAGACGATCTCCGTCGACGGCGGTGCGGTCATGACCTGACCCACGGCCGCCTTGCCCCGCTCCCGAGCC
>NZ_JBHZAH010000125.1:0-13736 GCF_042754225.1 Rhodococcus sp. NPDC059234 | reverse complement strand
CGTCTCGAGGGTTCAACCGCGCTCGCCGGGTTCCGCGGCGGCGGCGAGAACGTCCTCGAGGAAGCCGACCGGGACGGCCGGCCGGTCCGTCGGCCACCGGTCGGCGCGCTGGTCCGCCGCGAGTGCCGCGACGACGGTCACGAGCTTTGGCCCCTCGTCCAGCAGGAACCGGACCAGCCCGAGTTCCGCGCACGTCGCGGCGACCGGTGCCAGGACGTCCTCGGCCTCCTCCAGATGCCCCGCCGCGGCCAGGCACGCCGCGAGCAGTCGTTTCGCCTCCAGCAGGGCCCGGGCCCGGCCGGCTCCGTCGAGGCGCGCGACGATTCCGCGAGCCCTGGCCGTCGCGATCTCGGCGGAGTCGGGGTCGTCGCCGGCGGTCAGTGCGCGGATGTCCGCGATCTCCTCGATCTCCGCGGTGAACGCGGCCAGCCCCGAGACCTCCGGTGCGGCGCCGGGCGGACGATCCGTCGCGGAGGGGTCTCCCGAGTGGTCCACCAGCGGACCGTTGGCCAGACCCCACAGGTCGCGGGCCGTGGAGGTCATGGTTCTGCGGAGATCGCTGATCCGCGCGCCCGCCCCGAGCGACGTGACGCGGAAATCGAAGACCGCTGTCCCCGAGGATGTCTCGCTGCTCTCGTGGAGGAGCTGCTCGGCCCCTGCGACATCGCCGCGTTGGTAGAGCAGGTTGCCGAGCAGTGATCCGGCCAGCCGCGAGATGTGCGACTGTGCGCCGCCGAGCCTGTCGGCATGGGTGAGGGCGTTGCGGAAGTCGGCTTCCGCGGCGTCCACGTCGAGTTCCTCGTTGGCCGCAATACCGGCGAAGCAGTACCCGTACATCGCGTTGAAGGGGCTGCTCGACTGCTCGTGGAACGGGGCGGCCCACTGCTGGAGCCTGCGCACCTCGGCGAAGTCGTAGCGTTGCAGCGCCCACAGCGAGGTGACGTTGGCGGCGGCCGACACGACCCATGGACGCAGGGACTCCGCGCGTTCCAGGCAGGCGGCGGTGAGCTCGCGAACGTTGTGGAGCCGACCCGCCGAGACGGCCAGGACGCCCTCGACGACCGACGCCTCCGCCCGCAGGTCGTCGCGGTCGCGGGTGGGCTCGGCACGGTCGAGTGCAGCGCCGACGAGGTCGAGGGCGGTGCGCGTCGGGGCGAGTCGTTGCAGCAGCGCGTTGGACCAGGCCACGGCAAGCTGCAGCCGGGGGCGGGTCGCTGCGAGCGCGGGAGGCAGCTTACCGACCAGTCCGAGCAGGGTGGCCAGCTGGGAGCGCTCGACGAGGCCGCCACCGTGCTGCTCCACCAGGTCGACCGCGAAGTCGGGGTCGCCCGACTCGAGCGCGTGATCGACCGCCTCACTGAGGTTCTCGTGCGCGGCCAGCCAGCGTGCGGCGGTGCGGTGCAGCTCGGGCACCCGTTCCGGGTGATCGCGTTCGAGGCGCCTGCGCAGGTACTTCGCGAACAGCTGGTGGTAGCGGAACCAGTCGCGGTCGTGACGGTCGTCGATCCGGCGCAGGAACAGGTCGCGGCGCTCGACGTCCTCGAGCATCGCCAAGCCCCGCGAGGTCCCGGTGAGTTCGGAGGCGAGGGCACCGCACGTCCTGGCCGTCACCGACGTCGCGAGCATGAACTCGAGCGTGGTGGAATCCATGGTGTCGAGGACGTTCTCGGCGAGGTACTCGGCGATTGCGTGGTGCCCGCCGGAGATGCTGTCGATCAGTGTGGCCGGATCTCCGCTCTCCCTCAGGGACAGGGCGGCGAGCTGGAGGGCGGCCGCCCAGCCGTCGGTCGACTCGTTGAGTTCGGCGACGTCGGTGCGGGTCATCTGCAGGCCGCCCAGTTCGACCAGCATCCGTTGCGACTCCTCGGTGGCGAAACGGAGTGCGGTGGAATCGATTTCGACCAGCTCGTGCCGAACCCGCATGCGGCTCATCGGGAGTCCGCCGATGTTGCGGGTGGTGACGAGAATCTGCAGGTGATGGCAGCCGTTCTCGAGCAGGAAGTTCAGCGCCTCGAGCGATGCCGGGTCGGTCACTCGGTGCCAGTCGTCGACGACGACGGCAGTACGCACGCCGCGGTCGTGAATCTCGTTGACCAGCGAGGTGAGAACGTACCGCTCCGCCTCGTCGGCATGCTCCTCGAGGGTGAGTTGCAGTTGCCTCGCCAGTGCGGGCTCTACGCGCCGGATCGCCTCCACGAGATGGGCGAGAAACCACACCACGTTGTTGTCGTCGTTGTCGACGGTGAGCCAGGCGACGGCCACGCCGTCGGCGGCGAGGGTGTCCCGCCACTGTGCGGCGAGGGTGCTCTTGCCGTATCCGGCGGGCGCGTGCACGACCGTGAGCCGTCGACGTTCGTCGATGTGCATGGCCTCGATCAGCCGGCTCCGCTCGACCAGGCTTCGCGTCGGGGTCGGCGGCCGGAACCGGGTCTCGGGGATCGGCGGGGTGGTGGTGCCGCCTGCCGTGCGCCCGCCGGGGGCACGATGGCCGCGTCGCCCCGTCGTCGCGACCGGGGCGGGGAAGGCTGCGGTCGAGTCGGTTCGGTCCGAGTCGGCCTCGAGCCCGTCGGGTATCGCCATCTCGTCGATCCGGAGTCCGTGCCGCCGCTGGACATCGCGTAATGCCTCGCCGAGCGCCGCGGCCGACGCCGGGCGGTCGGCCGGATCCTCGGACATCGCCGCCTCGACAACCGCGCAGACGTCCGCGGGGGTGCCGCCGGGGCGCAGATCGGGCACCGGTTCGGTGGTGATTCGCAGGAACTGGGCGACGACCTTCTCGCCGCTGCGCCGTTCGTAGGCCGCGTGCCCGGTGAGCAGGCAGAAGAGGGTCGAGCCGAGGCCGTAGACGTCGGACGCCGAGGTGGCCGGACGGCCGCGCAGCACCTCCGGTGCGGTGAATGCGGGCGACCCGGCGAAGGTTCCGGTGGTCGTTTCGAATCCTCCTGTGACACGCGCAATTCCGAAGTCGGAGAGCTGCGGTTCGCCGAACTCGGTCAGCAGGATGTTCGCGGGCTTGACGTCCCGGTGCAGGGTGCCGACCCGGTGCGCTGTCTCGAGTGCCCCCGCCACCTTCACCCCGACGCTGACAGCCTCCTCCCAGTCCAGCGGGCCCTCGGCGCGCACCCGAGCCTCGAGGGAGTTGTGCCGGTGGTAAGGCATCACGATGTAGGGCTGGCCGACCGAGGTGACGCCGGACTGCAGGATGTTCACGATGTGCGGGTGTCCCGAGAGGCGACCCATGGCGCGCTGCTCGCGCAGGAACCGGTCGAGGTTCTCCTCGTCCAGGTCGGTGGTGAGCAGCTTCACCGCGACCGAACGGTCGAGGGCACGCTGCTGGCAGCGGTACACCACTCCGAAACCGCCCCGGCCGATTTCCTCGGGTTCCTCGAAACCCGCGGCCGCCAGTTCGGCGGCAATCCCGGTTCCGTCCCGCTGCGTCGCAAATGGGTCGACCTCGCCCATGGTGGAGCCTCGATCTCGGTTGGTGTCACCTGTGACCGCGGACGCCTCCAGCCTAACCCGCGTCGAGGCGGGGCAACCGGGCGTGAAACCGGGGTCAACGGTGTGGTCTCGATCGGGCCTAACGGCTAGCCGGGCGCGATCGTCCGGGGGAGACTGGAAGGCATGGACCACAGGATGACCGACAACGAGTTGCGCACCGCGATTCGGACGTTGCGAGACCGTGCCGACGATGCCCGGCGCCACGACGACACGGCGGCCGCGGACGCCATGGAGAAGACGATCCGCGACTACCAGGACGAGATGTCGACTCGCCTGTAAGCCGGTGCGGCACCGCGCATCCGGCGAGTGACGGCTGCCGGTGCGCGGTCGCGACGATCCGTGCCCTCGCCGTGGGCGCCGCGTAGACTCCGCCTGACTCGACCACAGGGCAGGGGGAAACAGCGGTGAAGGATCTGCGCGGAAAGAAGTGCCTGATCACCGGCGCCGGCAGTGGAATCGGCAGGGCCACCGCACTGGCCGTCGCGGCCGAGGGCGGCGAACTGTTCCTGACCGACATCAATGCCGCGGGTCTGGCGGAGACCGTCGACATGGTGGGCCGTGCCGGCGGGACGGTGGTGGAGTCGAGGGTGCTGGACGTGTCCGACTACGACGCGGTCACCGCGTGGGCCCGCGACGTCGATGCCGCCCACGGCTCGCTCGACGTGGTGATGAACGTCGCCGGCATCTCCGCCTGGGGGACGGTCGAGAACCTCGAGCACCGGCACTGGAAGTCGATGGTCGACGTCAACCTGATGGGACCGATCCACGTGATCGAGAACTTCGTGCCGCCCATGGTGCGGGCCGGCCGTGGCGGTCATCTCGTCAACGTGTCCTCGGCGGCAGGCCTCCTCGCGCTGCCGTGGCATGCGGCGTACAGCGCCAGCAAGTTCGGTCTGCGCGGCGTCTCCGAGGTGCTGCGTTTCGACCTCAAGCGGCACGGCATCGGGGTCTCCCTGGTGGTGCCGGGTGGTGTGAAGACCCCGCTCGTGGGCACGGTGCAGATCGCGGGCGTCGACCGCGACGATCCGCGGGTGCAGAAGATGGTGCACCGCTTCGAGAAGCGCGCGGTGACCCCGGAGAAGGTGGCCGACTGCATCGTGCGCGGCATCAAGCGCGACCGCTACCTCGTCTACACCTCCAACGACATCCGCTTCGGCTACTGGTGGGCGCGCAAGTTCGCGCCGCCGTACGAGTTCGTGATGCAGAAGGCCAACGACCAGTTCAGCAAGTTCCTCTGAGCCGATCTCGCCCTCCCTGACCTATTGGTCTGTTTTCGGCCGACCGGACCGGACAAGCGTCCATCTTGTTGGCCGAAAGTGCCCTCGCCGGGTCCGCCGACGTGGTCTACTGCCCTTCGATTCGGCCCATGCCGATGGCCCCCGGGACGGGGGGAGTCGGTTCTCGCCGGCGACAACACGGGGTGCTCCCACGGTCGTGGGCGCCCACGGCTCTGGAGGAAAAGGCATGTCGGGGATGTCTGTGCGCCGCGCGGTCGCGGCGACGGGTGCGTTAGCGGTCGCCGCAGGATTCACGGTGACGATGGGGGCGGGCGTGGCGAGTGCGGCGCCCGAGACGATCACGGTGCAGGACGGTGCGAACTCCATCACCCGCACGGTGAGCAACGTGACCCCGAACGAGGGTGAGACGGTGACGGTGACAACGCAGTTCGCGGGCACCGCCACACCGGACACGCTGAACTGGTTCGAGAGCTACACCCCGACCTGCTTCACCTACAAGACCGGCACCGCGAAGGTGTCCGGGCTGACCGTGCCGCTGCAGAGCACGGGCGCGGGCGTGGTGCGCGTGGCCGGCAGCTGGCCGATCGACGCGGCCGTGGCCAACGGCTCGCCGACGACCGAGTTCCAGTACGTCGTCGGCGCCAACTGCACCCGCGAGGTCATCCAAACCACCGGCTTCAAGTACGGCGGCGGCGCCACCTCCGGCACCTTCGACACCAAGGGTCCGCTGGTCACGGTCGCCAAGAATGTGACCACCACCCAGCTCAACCCGGTCACCGTCGGCAAGGCGGGCGAGCCGGTGAAGATGACGGCCAACGTGCTCGGCGGCCGCAAGGGCGACCTGGTCAAGTTCTTCGCGGGCACCAACGAACTCGGGTCCGGAGCGCTCGACGCGGACAACGGCTTCGCCACCTTCACCTGGAAGCCCGCCATCGCCGATGCCGGACCGCAGGCTCTCACCGCGCAGTTCCTCGTGACGCCGTTCGCGGCCGCATCGACCTCGCCCGTCCAGAACGTGACCGTCGCGCCGGGTGACATGACCACCTCGACGACGCTGATCGTGCCGCCCACGGCGCTGACCGGTGTCGACGTCGCCCTCAAGGCGCAGGTGTCCCCGTTCCCGACCGGCGGCGACGTGACGTTCAAGGCAGGCGCCACGGTGCTCGGCACCGCGCCGGTCGGTGCCGACGGCACGGCCACCGTGTCCGTTCCGTTCACGCTGCCCGGCGCCAAGTCGATCACCGCCGTGTACTCCGGTGTGCCCGGATTCACCGGATCCACCTCACCCGCGGTGACCCTCACCATCGCCGATCCCAATGCGACCGACGTGGCGACCACGACGACGCTGATCCTGCCGACCGTCGTGCAGAAGGGGAACGCGGCCTTCCTCGTCGCGCAGGTGGCCCCGAACGCCACCGGCGGCACCGTCCGCTTCTACAGCGGCACCGAGCCGATCGGTAACCCGGTGGCGCTCGTCAACGGCAAGGCCAACATGACCAACATCTTCTCCGTCGACGGCGTCGCGGACATCCGCGCCGTCTACACCGGCGCGCCCGGATTCCTCCCGTCCGAGGGCACCGGCACGCTCACCGTCGCGGACACCCTGCCGCCCACCGCCGGCGGCGGCAGCGCCGACATGATCGGCGGACTGCTCGGGGGCAACGGCAGCTGATCGTCGCCGACCCGTAACGGCCACCGGCCCGGACGCATCGTGCGTCCGGGCCGGTGGCGTGTGTGCGATCAGGCAGCGACGGCCGCCCGCGTCAACCTCCCGCTGTGCATCTCGTAGACGTCGTCGACGAGGTCGAGCTGGCCGAGGTCGTGGGTGACCATCACGATCGCCACGTCCCGCTCCCGGCTGAGGTCGGCCAGCAGACCGACGATCTCGCGGCTGCGGTTCTCGTCGAGTGCGGAGGTCGGCTCGTCCACCAGCAGCACCGACGGGTCGTTCATCAGGCTCCGGGCGATCGCCACTCGCTGTCGCTGGCCGCCGGAGAGCTGGTGCGGCCGCTTGTCGAGCTGCTGTTCGAGACCGAGCGCGGACAGCAGATCCCGGGCGCGGCCCCGCTGACCGCGGACCTTTCCACCGCTGAGGTGGGTGATCATCAGCAACTGCTCGGTCGCGGTGAGCGAGGCGATCAGGTTGGCCTGCTGGAAGACGAACCCGAGTTGCGTGCGTCGTACGGTGGTGCGCTCCGACCTGCTCAGGCCGGTCACGTCGACGCCGTCGACGGTGACGGTGCCGGAGTCGGGCGTGATCAACAGGCCTGCCACGGCCAGCAGGCTGGACTTTCCGGAGCCCGACGGGCCGGTCACGGCGACCAGTTCGCTGCGGCCGACGGCGAAGTCGACGTCGTCGAGGGCGCGCAGGCGGGTGTCGCCGTCGGGATAGGTGAGGACGGTGTTCTTCAGGACGATGCTCATGGCGTTCTCCTCGGGTAGTGGCGACAGGTCGCGGTCAGCGCGCCGAACCCAGCGCGGTCAGCGGGTCGGCCGAGACGATTCGGGTCAGCGCGGCGGTCGCGCCGAGCATGCCGAGCGCGATCAGGGCGAAGAAGGGCAGGAAGGTGCCGGTCGCGGTGAGGGTGAACGGGACCGCGGTCGCCGCGACCGCGCCCAGCCCGACCGCGGCGAGTGTGCCGAGGCCCGCGCCGAGCAGCATCACGATCAGCCCTTGGGTCAGCGCGTCGCGCAGCAGATAGCCGGTGGACGCGCCGACCGCCTTGAGCACGGCCAGGTCCTGTCCGCGCTGGATCGTCCAGATCGTGAAGAAGGCGCCCACGACCAGAGCGCTGACCACCAGGAGCATGCCCTGCATCAACAGCAGCGAACCGTGCTCGGAGGTGTAGGACCCGATCGCGTTGATCGCCCCCTTCTCGTCGGTCACGGCGGTCCCGGTCGCGGCACCGGCGGCGTTCGCGTCGAAGCCTGCCGAGGTCCGCATCGCGATCACGGTGCCCTCGCTGCCGCCCGCGGTCGGCAGCGCCAGCCAGTCGGCGCGATCGAGCCACACCACCGACTGGTGGCTGTAGAACGAGTCGTCGACCAGCGCCGAGACGGTGAACGGTCGACCGCTCAGTTCGACTGTCCGGCCGACGGCCCAGTTGTTGTCCTGTGCGAGATCCCGATTGACGGCGATCTCGCCGGGTGCGAGCGGGACGGGGGCGGCGAACGACGAGCCGTCGACGCCGAAGGCGCTCGCACTGATGTCGCGTCCGTCGGCGGTCACGCGGGCGGGGGCGATGCCGATGATGGAGGCCGCGTCGACGCCGGGCGTTGCCGCGAGTTCGCGCTGCTGTTCCTGCGTGACCTGGGAATCACTGAAGGACACCTTCTGTCCCTCGGCGGGAGCGCCGAACGCGAAGGAGTTCGCGCCGAGGTTCTTCACCGCCGCGATCGACTGGTTGCCCAGTCCCGCTGTCAAACCCGAGAGCATCACCACCATCAGCGAGATCAGGAACAGCACCACGCTCATGAGCGCGAAGCGGCCCTTGGCGAATCGGAGGTCACGAATACTGAGGAACATGGCTACCAGCGTGGCCGCGCGGGCCCGGTCACGGCATCGCGCAACGGATGGGTACCGCGGTCAATCGAAAGTTGGAGATCGCCCGTCGTGGCCGGTCAGAGCATCGGGTGGGTGTTAGCGTTGATGCAATGCAGTACTCGGACCCCGGCCACGGCGACGGCGCGGCACTCACGCGCGGCCACGACGACGGTCCGGCGCCGGTGCTGCGCATCATGCAACTCGGCGCGCACGCACTGTTCGTGCTCCTGCTGGCGGTCGGCGCGGCACGCAGCGCCGTGGACGACGACCACCGGGTCGCCGCGCTGATTCTCGCGACCGTGGTCCTGGGCTGGTATCTGCTCGGCATGTGGTTCGCCCGCAAGTCCGCGGCCGGCGGCGGCGACTGGTACGGCCGGGTCTGGCTCGGCGTCCTCGTGCTCGGCTGGCTGGGCCTCGCGGCGCTGAGCGTCAACTTCGTATGGCTGGCGTTCCCGCTGTTCTTCCTGTGCTTCCATCTGCTCTCTACGCGCAGCGCGCTGGCGTCCACGGTCGCGATCACGGCGGTCGCGATCGGCGGCGTGCTCTGGCACGGCACCGACAACACGCTCGCCTCCATCCTGGGCCCGATCTTCGGCGCCACGGCCGCGGCCGGCATGGCGGTGGTCTACCAGCAACTGCTGCGCGACGCCCAGCAGCGTCGTCGGCTGTTCGACGAGCTGACCAGCTCGCACAACGAATTGCTCAGCGCTCAGGACGAACTCGCGTCGCTGCAGCGCGAGGCAGGCGCGGTCGACGAGCGGGCCAGGCTGGCCCGCGACATCCACGACACCCTCGCCCAGGGGTTCTCCTCCATCGTCCTGCTGGCACGGGCGGGGCAACGCAGCGACGAGCCGGCGGCGGTTCTCGGACAGATCGCGGAGACGGCGCAGGACAATCTGGCCGAGGCGCGCCGGGTGGTCGGGGCCCTCACCCCGTCGGCGCTCGAGGACGCGTCCCTGGCGTCGGCGCTGCGACGACTGCTGGCGCAGTTGCGTGAGCACACCGGCATCGTCGGCGAGCTGGTCGTCGACGGCGAGGTCGTCGCGCTCCCGATGGACTACGACGTGGCGCTGCTGCGGGTGGCGCAGAGTGCCCTGGCGAACGTGCGACTGCACTCCTCTGCACGGCAGGTTCGGCTGACGTTGAGCTACGGTCTCGACGAGATCCGGCTCGACGTTGTCGACAACGGTGTCGGGTTCGACCCGGACGGCGATTTCGCGCCCACCTCGTTCGGCCTGCGCGCCATGCGGGACCGGCTCGACTCGTTCGGCGGTGCGCTGGTCGTGGAGTCGGCGCCGGGGGACGGAACGGCTCTGGCGGCAACGCTTCCCGTGCGAACGGAGCAGCGATGACCGGCGACCGACTGCGCATCCTGCTCGTCGACGACCACCCGGTGGTGCGGGCGGGCATGCGGGCTCTGCTGTCCTCCCACGACGGCCTCGAGGTGGTGGCGGAGGCTTCCTCCGGGGAAGCGGCACTCGAGCTCGTCGACAGCGAGAATCCCGACGTGGTGCTGATGGACCTGCGGCTCGGGGAGGGGATGGACGGGGCGCAGGCCACGGCCGCCATCACCGCGCGACCGGACCCACCGCGGGTGGTGGTGCTCACCACCTACGACACCGATGCGGACATCCTGCGTGCGGTGGAGGCGGGGGCAGCGGGATACCTGCTCAAGGACAGTGACCCCACGGTGCTGATGGATGCGGTCCGCGCCGCGGCGCGCGGCGAGACTGTGCTCAATCCCGATGTCGCGCAACGGCTCTACCGAAGAATTCGGTCGCCACGGGTGGAGTTGAGTACGCGCGAGACCGAGATCGTGGCGCTGGTCGCACGGGGTCTGTCCAACCGGGCCATCGCCAAGGAGCTGTTCGTCACCGAGGCCACCGTGAAATCGCACCTGGTGCACGTGTTCTCGAAGCTCGCCGTGGACAGTCGGACCGCCGCGGTGGCGGCGGCCAGGGAACGCGGTCTGATCGCCTGACCGGCCCCTCGGATCGCTCGCGGCGCGTTCGCATGCGCACTACCGTCGAGTCATGGCGAGCGAACGTTCTTCCGGTCCGGGGGTCGACTCCGAGGTGGGGACCCTGCGCACGGTGCTGCTGCACCGGCCCGGTGACGAGCTCAAGCGGCTGACCCCGCGCAACAACGACCAGCTGCTCTTCGACGGCCTGCCCTGGGTCGACCGCGCGCAGGACGAGCACGACGCGTTCGCCGAGTTGCTGCGCTCGCGCGGGGTGGACACGCTGCTGCTTTCGGACGTGCTCACCGAGGCGCTCACGGCCAGCGGGGCGGCGCGGATCCAGGGCATCGCCGCCGCGGTGGACCCGCGGCGTCTCGGCCACACCCTCGCCCAGGAGCTGTCGGCGTACCTGCGGACGGTGGACCCGGTCACCCTGGCCACGGTGCTCACGGCGGGAATGACGTTCGACGAGTTGCCGATCGGACCGAGCGGCGCCTCCCTGGTGCGGCGCATGCACCACGGCGGCGACTTCGTCATCGAACCGCTGCCGAACCTCCTCTTCACCCGCGACTCCTCGTTCTGGATCGGCGACCGGGTGGCGATCACCTCGCTGGCGCTGCCCGCGCGGGCGCGGGAGGCCTCGCTGACCGACCTCATCTACGCCCACCACCCGCGCTTCCTCGGTGTGCGACGGGCGTACGAGTCGCACACCGCACCGGTCGAGGGCGGCGACGTGCTGCTGCTGGCGCCGGGGGTGATCGCCGTCGGAGTGGGGGAGCGGACCACCCCCGCGGGGGCGGAGGCCTTGGCGCGCAGCGTCTTCGAGGACGACCTCGCCCACACCGTGCTGGTGGTGCCCATCGAGCAGCAGCGTGCCTCGATGCACCTGGACACCGTGTGCACGATGGTCGACGTCGATGCGGTGGTGATGTACCCGGCCGTCGCACACACGCTGACCGCGTTCACGCTGCGCCGGGAGGACTCGGGGGTGAGCATCCGGGGTGCGGACCCGTTCGTCGAGGCGGCCGCCGACGCGATGGGCATCGGCAAGTTGCGCGTCATCGACACCGGGCTCGACCACGTCACCGCCGAGCGCGAGCAGTGGGACGACGGCAACAACACCCTGGCACTGGCACCCGGTGTGGTGGTGGCGTACGAGCGCAACGTCGAGACCAACGCGCGGTTGGAGTCCTCGGGCATCGAGGTGCTGCGGATCGCGGGCTCCGAGCTGGGGTCGGGACGCGGCGGCCCGCGCTGCATGTCCTGCCCGGTGCAGCGGGACCCGCTGTGAGCCGCTGCGCGGCCCGTGCGCGCTGTGCACCCCGGCCGGGGTGGTCTGCGCGCACAGTGCCGCGGGCGACTACAGGATCTCGCGCACCGCTTCGGCGGGCCGGGCCAGGACGGTGCCGACGTCGGTGACCACGATGGGCCGCTCGATAAGGATCGGGTTCTCCACCATGGCGTCGAGCAGTTCGTCCTCGCCGGCCCCCGACAGTCCGAGCTCCTTGTAGACGGACTCCTTCTTGCGGATCGCCTGGCTCGGCTTGAGTCCCGCGTCGTCGAGCAGCTTGCGCAGGCCGTCGCGCGACGGCGGCGTCTCGAGGTACTTGACCACCGTCGGGGTGATGCCCGCCTCCTCGATCAGGGCGAGGACCGTGCGGGAGGTACTGCAGCGCTGGTTGTGGTAGATCGTCGCTTTCGTTGCCATGGAGCCCATTCTGCCGTTCCGGGTGGAAACCGCGAGCCGGTGCGCTTGTATGTCCGCATGGACCTGCAGACGATCGGCGACCGCATCGAGATCACGGACCTCCTGACGCGGTACGCCCATGCCGTCGACACCAAGGACTGGGCGCTGTACCGGACGGTGTTCACGCCGGACGCGCAGATCGACTACTCGGCCACCGGCGGGCCGCAGGGCACGGTCGAGGAAGTGGTGTCCGCGCTGACCCCGATGCTCGACCTGTTCACCCGGACACAGCATTTCGTGTCCAACCTGGACGTGACCCTGGCGGGGGACGAGGCCACGGTGCGTGCGATGTTCTTCAACCCGATGGTGGTCAAGCCGGGCAAGCAGTTCTTCTGCGGTGGCTGGTACAACCACGAGTTGGTTCGCACGGAGGGGGGCTGGCGCAGTCGCAGACTCGTCGAGGAGTCGGCCTGGTTCGAGAACCTCGCGGAGGCTTTCGCCGACTGAGGTGCCGGTGCGGCCCCGCAGCGCTAGCCTCGCGACATGCGCATCGTCATCGACCCCGATTCGCCGACCGCCCCCTTCGAGCAGCTCAAGCGCCAGGTCCTCGAGCAGGTGCGTGGTGGCACGCTGATCGCGGGCACCAAGCTGCCGACGGTCCGGGCGCTCGCCGAGGAACTCGGGCTGGCCGCCAACACGGTCGCCAAGTCGTATCGCGAGCTCGAGACCCTCGGCGCGATCGAGACCCGCGGCCGGCTCGGGTCGTTCGTGGCGGCGGTGGGCGACGCGTCGATGGCCGCGGCCGAGCGGGCGGCGACCGAGTACGTCGCGGTCGTTCGTGGGCTCGGGCTGGCCGACGAGGTCGCCCGCAGGCTGGTGGATGCCGCCATTCGAGGAGCCTGACCGGGGCGGCGCGCCGGACTACCCTGAGATTCGGGACCGGCACTGGAGGTGGTGATGGTCTACCCCGCGGTCGAGATGCTCGCCGTCACCGTCCACTTCGCCTTCATCGGCTACGTGGTGATCGGTGGTTTCCTCGCCTGGCGTTGGCGCCGGACGATCGTGCTCCACGTGTTCGCGGTGGTGTGGGGCTTCGGTTCGGTGCTCGTCGGGTACGACTGCCCGCTGACGAATCTGGAGAACTGGGCGCGCGGCATGGCGGGCCGGCCGCCGCTGCCGCCGAGCGGGTTCATCGCGCACTACATCACCGGGGTGCTGTACCCGGTCGATGCGGTGAACCTGGTCCGGCTGCTGGTCGCGGCGCTCGTCCTCGGGTCGTGGATGGGTTTCGTGCTGCGCGGGCGGGCCGCTGCTCCGGCGTCATTTAGTTGACGCTTCAACCTTAGTTGTGTCAGAGTGGGGACGTTCCCACACACTGCGCCGCACCCCGCAAAGGACCAGCACATGAAATCCAGCGCATTCCGCGACCTCGCCATCCTCGTCGCCCGCGTCGGCCTCGGCGTGATCTTCGTGGCCCACGGCTGGCAGAAGTTCTTCACCTACGGGATCGACGGCGTCCAGGCGTCGTTCGACCAGATGGGTGCGCCGGTACCTGACGTGTCCGCGATCCTCGCCGCCGCAATCGAGTTGGGCGGTGGCGTCCTCCTGATCGCCGGGCTGCTCACCCCGATCGCGGGAATCCTGCTGTTCCTCGACATGCTCGGGGCCTTCTTCATCGTTCACTACGACCAGGGCCTGTTCATGCCCGCCGGCTACGAACTGGTGGTCGCGCTCGGCGTCGGCTCGCTGCTGCTCGCCGCGACCGGTGCGGGCCGGATCAGTCTCGACGCCCTCGTCGGGGGTCGC